>JAYVOV010000653.1:0-12397 GCA_043757735.1 Burkholderiaceae bacterium | reverse complement strand
TGTCGTCGTGGGTGGGACCAATGCCGCCGGTGGTGAACACGTAGTCGAAGCGGGCGCGCAAGGAGTTGACGGCTTCGACGATCTCGGCTTCGACATCGGCCACGACGCGTGCTTCGTGAATTTGAATTCCGTACTCGTTGAGCTTTTTGGCGAGATACGCAAGGTTCGTGTCCTGTGTGCGGCCTGACAGGATTTCATTGCCGATGATCAGGACGGCGGCGGTGACGCGTTTGGACGGATTTGCCATGTTCGGAATGTCGTGTGATCTCGGAACTGTCAATCGTACCAGTTGCCCCTGCGTGCAGCCGAACGCCCTCCTATACTCAACCCTGCAGTGACAAATCCCGCCGGTTTTGACCGGCACACGGAGAACTTCATGCGTGATATCAAAGACCTCGTGGCCTGGGTAACTGGTGCGGGCACCGGCATTGGCGAGGGATCGGCACTCGCGCTGGCAGGCGCCGGGATGCGGCTCGTCCTGTCCGGTCGTCGTGAGTCGGAACTAAAGCGCGTGGCTGCACAGATCACCGCGGCAGGCGGACAGGCACGGATCGCACCGCTGGACGTAACCGACGCCAATGCGGTGCAGGCGGTGGCCGACAGCATCGCGCGCGAGGAAGGTCGAATCGACGTGGTGGTGAACAGCGCGGGATTGAATGTGCAGCGACGCAGCTGGAAGCACCTCACCCGATCGGACTGGGACCAGGTGATCCGCATCGACCTCGACGGCGCATTCTATTGCTGTCACGCGGTGCTGCCGCTCATGCGCAAGCAGAAGGGCGGCCTGATCATCAACATCTCGTCGTGGGCTGGAAAGCACGTTGGATCGGTGACCGGCCCGGCCTACCACGCGGCCAAATTCGGCCTGAACGCGATGACTGAGAGCATCAATGTCGAAGAAGGACTGCACGGCATTCGTGCCACTGCAGTGTGCCCCGGCGAGGTTTCCACGCCGATCCTCGACAAGCGTCCGATCCCGGTGACCGCCGACGAGCGCGCGCGCATGGTGCAGGCCGAAGACTGCGGCGACCTGATGCTGTTTCTGGCCCGCCTGCCGGCGCACGTCTGCATCAACGATCTCACCATCAGCCCGACCTGGAACCGCGGCTACGTGGCGCAGGCGCGCGCGATTCCGGATTGACCGACAGGCGGCACCAAGCCGCCTGCAGGCAATCCAAAGCCAGACCCCGACAACCCGCACCCGCCCTTCACTCCACTCGAGAGCAGATCATGTCCGTCAGCCTGAGCCTTGAACGTACCGAGATGAGCGCCGCCGAATGGCAGGCAAGATGCGATCTCGCAGCCCTCTACCGCATCGTCGCGCACTTCGGCTGGACCGACATCCTGGCCACGCATATGTCGATGCGCGTGCCGGGCGAGCCCGATGCCTTCCTCATTAATCACTACGAAGAGACCTTCGACGAAATCACCGCCTCGAGCCTGATCAAGATGGACATGGAGGGCAACGTGCTGGGCAAACAGGGCCGCTTCAACAAGGCCGGCTTCACCATTCACAGCGGCGTCTTCAAAGCGCGCCCGGACGCCAACTGCGCGATGCACACGCACACCCGCGCCGGCGCGGGCGCGGCGATGCTGCGCCACGGATTGCGCCCGATCAGCCAGGACGCGCTGATCGTGCTCGACGATGTGGTCTATCACGAGTACGGCATGCCGGCCACGCAAGAGGAGTGCGATGCGCTCGGTGCGAGCTGTCAGTCGGGCAGTTGCGTCGTGCTGCTCAACCATGGCCTGCTCACCCTGGGCGCAACTGTTCAGGGCACCCTGATGAACATGTACATGCTCGAGCGCGCCTGCGAGCTCGAGCTGGTCGCCAGCGGTTTTGGCGAAGCACCGGTCATGATCGCCCCCGCCGTGGTTCAGAAGATGGCCGTGACCATGAAACGCGTGCGCGCCGAGCCCACCTGGGGCATGCACGAATGGAACGCATTGCTGCGCGTGATCGATGGCAGGGGGACCGACTACCGGCGCTGACCCGGCTGCCGGCGCGCGGCCTCGCAGCAATCCTCCTGGAAGGTCCGGTTCGAATGTCTTTGGCGCGTCTGATTGCCGTGGCGTGCCTTTGGAAGACTCGGTATGCTCTTGAACAGATTCGCTTGTGTACAAGGCGAACGCCCGAGGCATCCCGAGGAGACGTTGGATGGACATCGCTCGACATAAAACGGCGGGCTCGCTTTTGCACCGCGCTTCGCCTCGAACAGCCGGGCAGTCGCGCAGTACCGACTGATCAGCACCCGGCATGATTTCCTTCGTGATCAGCCGCGCGGCGCAGGCCGCGATCGTGTTGTGCATCGTGGTGGTGCTCGCATTTTGTGCGGTCCAAATGATGCCGGGCGATGCCTTGATGGCCGCAATCGAGTCCACCGGCAGCGTTGCTGACGCGCGCGGACTCGAGGCCGTGCGCAAGGCTTTCGGCCAGAATGGCACGCCGCTCGAGCAGTTCTGGCGCTGGCTGGGCAAGTTCGTGCAGGGCGACTGGGGTCTGTCGATGACCACCGGCCAGACGGTCTGGGACATGTTCGTGCAGCGGGCGCCGGTCACCCTCGAACTCTTCATCGGCGGCCTGCTTTGGGCACTGGTCCTCGGCGTGCCGGTGGGCATGATCTGCGCGTTCAAACGCGGCTCGCGCCTGGACGTCTGGCTGAGCAGCGCCAGTCTCGTGGGGATCGCGCTTCCCCCCACCTTCGAGGCGCTGGCGCTGATCTACCTGCTGGGTGTGCTGTTCCAGGTGCTGCCGGTGTCGGGCTACACCGCATTCGCCACCGACCCCTGGGCAAACATCCAATCGATGCTGATGCCGACCTTCGTCGTCGGCTCGCACCTGGCGGGCGTACTGGCCCGATACGTTCGTTCGAGCCTGCTCGACAACCTGCGCCAGGACTACATCCGCACCGCGCGATCGAAAGGCCTGAGCGAGGTCCAGATCCTGTTCCGCCACGCCGTCAAGCCCTCGATGATCCCCATCGTCACGGTGCTCGGTTTCACTTTCGGCGGCATGCTCGCAGGCTCGTTCATCATCGAGGTCGTTTTCGCGCTGCCCGGGATCGGCCGCATGGCGGTCGACGCCATCTTCGAAAAGGACTTCCCGGTGATTCAGGCCGTGCTGGTGGTGGCGTCGGTCAATGTCCTGATCGTCAATTTTCTGGTCGACATCGCCTATGCAGCGCTCGACCCCCGTATCCGCCTGCGTTGACCGCTCGGCCATGACCACCGCTTCGAGCCTCGCTATGCCCGCTCTCGCGCCACCGTTCAGCCAGCGTGCTGGGCATCTGCTCATGTCACTGTGGCGCTCACGCGGCTCGGTGCGCTTCGGCATGGCCACGATTGCCGTGCTGATCCTGGTGAGCCTGCTCGCGCCCCTGATCGCGCCTTACGGTGTCGATCAGCAGGATCTCACACGGGTTCTGCAGCGGCCTTCGGCGCAGCACTGGCTGGGCACCGACAACCTGGGACGTGATCTCCTTACCCGCATCTTGTGGGGCGGGCGCGTGCCCCTGCTGGTGGCAGCGGTGGCAACACTGGTCGCCGCCACGCTGGGCATTGTGATCGGGCTGATTGCAGGGCTCGCCGGCGGCTGGCTCGATGCGGTGCTGATGCGCACCGCAGACGCCTTCATCTGCTTTCCCGCGCTGGTCTTCACCCTGGTTCTCGCGGCCATGATCGGGCCGGGCATCCACAATGTGATCCTGTCGTTCGCGGTGTTCGGCTGGACCGGATTTGCCCGGATCACCCGCGGCCAGGTGATGGTGGTGCGCGAGCTTCAGTACGTCGAAGCGGCGCGCGCGATCGGGATGTCGCGCACACGGCTGCTGCGCCATCATGTGCTGCCCAATGTGCTCGCGCCACTGATCGTGGCCTGCTCATTGACCGCGGGCGGCGCCATCCTGGTCGAGGCGGGCGCCTCCTTCCTGGGTGTCGGCGTGCAGCCGCCAACCGCCAGCTGGGGACGCGAACTGCTCACCGGCTTTCGCCTGCTCGAACAGGCGCCGCAGATCGCATTCGCCTCGGGGCTGATGGTCACGCTGGCGGTTCTGGCCTTCAACTTCATCGGCGACGGGCTAAGAGACCTGCTCGACCCGCGGGTGATCCGGTGAATCCCGACCGGACGAGTACCGCCCAGGCGGGTGCCAGCGCACAAAGAACTCACACAGCGAGCCTGCTCGAAGTCATCGACCTGAGCGTCGAGTTCAACACCCGGCGCGGCGTGATCCACGCGGTCAACGGCATTTCATTCGACGTGCAGGGCGGCGAAGTGGTTGCACTGGTCGGCGAGAGTGGCTGCGGCAAGAGCGCGACCGCCTATTCGATTCTTCGGCTGATCGCCGAGCCGGGTCGCATCACCGGCGGTCAGGTGCGCTTCGAGGGCACGAATCTGCTGGCGCTCAATGACGAAGCAATCCGCCAGGTGCGGGGCAATCAGATCTCGATGGTGTTCCAGGAACCGATGTCGAGCCTCAATCCGGTGCAGCGGATCGGCGACCAGGTGGCCGAGCCGCTGATCCAGCATCGGCTGGCCGATCGTGCGACGGCCTGGGCGCGCGCGGCCGAACTGCTGCAGCGGGTCAGTATTCCTGATCCGCAGGCCCGGCTGCGCGACTACCCGCATCAGTTCAGCGGCGGCATGCGTCAGCGGGTGATGATCGCGATCGCAATGGCCTGCGCGCCGCGCCTGATCATCGCCGACGAACCCACCACGGCGCTCGATGTGACCGTGCAGGCGCAGATCATCGAACTCCTGCGCAGCGCGGTCCAGGCCGACGCCACCGGCCTGCTGCTGATCACGCACAATCTGGCGGTGGTCGCGCGCTATGCCGACCGGGTCAACGTGATGTACGGCGGGCAGATCGTCGAGTCGGCCAGCGCCGACGATCTCTTCGCCCATCCGGGTCACCCCTATACCGTGGGCTTGCTCAATTCGGTGCCCACTCTGGATCAGTCGCAAGGCGAACAGCTGGTGCCGATCAGCGGCCAGCCCTTCGACCCGCTCAGGCGTCCCGCCGGCTGCAGCTTCCATCCGCGCTGCCCGAGCGCCACTGACCGCTGCCGGGTTGAATCACCGCCTGTCGTCGAACCGCGTCCCGGGCATCGGGTGGTCTGCTGGCTGGCGGCCGGCGCGAACCCCCGATAGGAGACCCTGTTGCTCGAAACGATCGACCTGCGCGTGAGCTTCAAACGCAAGGCCAGCGGGCTGTTCAGGCGAGCCCCTGCGCCGCTGCTTGCGGTCAACGGCGTCAACCTGGCAATCGCCAAGGGCGAAACAGTGGGCCTGGTCGGCGAAAGCGGCTGCGGCAAATCCACCCTGGGCCGCGCCATCATGCAGCTAGTCCGCGCGCAGCACGGTCAGGTGCTGTTCGACGGCGTCGATCTGTGCCGCTTGAGCGAACAGGAAATGCGGCCGTATCGACGCCGCATCCAGATGGTTTTCCAGGACCCGTTCAGTTCCTTGAACCCGCGCATGACCGTCGGCCAGACGGTGGCCGAACCCATGATCGTCCACGGCCTGGCGCACGCGAATGAACTCGCCGCCCGGGTAGCCGAGTTGTTCGAACTGGTCGGGCTGAGCCCCAACACGCTGAACCGGTATCCGCATGAATTCAGCGGCGGCCAACGCCAGCGGGTCGGTATCGCGCGCGCGCTGGCCGCCCAGCCGGAAATGCTCGTCTGCGATGAACCGGTTTCTTCGCTCGACGTGTCGATCCAGGCGCAGATCGTCAACTTGTTCGAGTCCTTGCGCGCCCGGCTCGGACTGAGCTACCTGTTCGTTTCGCATGATCTCGCGGTGGTGCGGCACCTGAGCGACCGAGTCGCTGTGATGTACCTGGGCCGAATCGTCGAGGTGGCCGGCAAGCACGACCTCTATCAGCGTCCCCAGCACCCCTACACCCAGCTGCTGCTCGAGACGATCCCGACCACCAACCGCGCGCTCGAGAAACAGCGCGGACCCACGCGGCTGCAAGGCGAGCTGCCCAGCCCGCTGAATCCGCCCGTCGGCTGCGGTTTTCATCCCCGCTGCCCGAACGCGATGGATATCTGCCGCCAGAAACTGCCCGAGCCCATACAGCAGCCCGGCAATCGATGGGTTGCCTGCCATTTGTTTGACATTCACCCAGGAGACCAACATGGATCGTGATCGCAGAGACGCCATTCAGAAGCTCGCAGGCGCGGCCGGCCTGGCCGCTCTCCCCTTGTCCCGGCCGGCGCACGGGCAAACCGTTGAAAAACTCGCGGATCAGGTCTACACGAAACTGGGCGCAGCCGAGAAGCCGGTTCGCGGCGGCATCCTGAGGCTGGCGGCGCCGATTTACATCGGCAATATGAATCCGAATCGCTGGCCGGTCAACGACTGGGTCTCGCTCAGCTACTTCCATGAAAAACTGGTGGTCAACGATGGCGCCTATCGGCCAACGGTGCCCTACCTTGCTGAATCACTGGTTCGCGAGGGTATCAAGTCGGTCACGCTGACGCTGCGCAGCGGTGTGCAGTTCCACGACGGCTCGCCGCTGACCGCCGAGAGCGTCAAGTTCCTGTTCGACTGGATCCGCAAGCCCGAGAACGCCGCCTGGACGGTAGGCTCGCTGGCCGATCTCGACAACATCGAGGTGATCGGTCCGCTGAAGCTGCGCTTCAATCTGAAGAACAACTGGGCTGCCTTCGAGGGTGTGCTGTCGGGCGCCGCGGGGTATCTGTTGTCGTCCGTCGCTTTGCAGCAGGACGCACGACGCTTCGAATCGACCGCGCCCAAGGGGCTCGGGCCCTTCATGGTCGAAGAAGCCAGCCCGGGCAATCATCTCAAACTCAAACGCAACCCCAACTGGTGGCTGGCCAAAGCGCTTGGTCGCCCCGACATGCCCTACTTCGACGGCATGATGATTTCGGTGATCCCGGATCCGTCCGTCCGCCTGGCCAATTTCAGGGCGGGCAAGCTCGACATACTTGCACTCGATAAAACCCAATACCCGGCACTCTACAATGACAAAAATTTCGACCTGCAAGTGCTGCCGGCCAATCACTCGAGTGGCTACCGCTTCAACGCCGCCAAAGGCCCCTGCAAAGACATCCGGGTGCGCAAAGCCATCAGCCATGCGATTGATCGCAAGGCCTTGATCGAAGGCACCCAGTTCGGCCTGGCACGTCCCTCCAGCGGCCTCTACCCAGAAGACCACTGGGCCCACAACCCGACCCTCAAGCCGGTCGAGTTCAATCCCAAGTTCGCCCGCGACATGCTGGCCGAGGCCGGGTTCGAAAAAGGCCTGACCATCCGCGGCTATGTGATCAACAACGCGGCGGCGGTGCAGGTTGCCGAAGCCGTCAAGAACATGCTGGCCCAGGTCGGCATCAACTGGCAGGTCGATGCGTTGGCGCCAGTGGCCGCCGCGGCTCGCCGCGAGGCCGGCGACTACGACTTCGCCGGTGGCGGCTGGTCTTTCGTCCTTGACCCTGACCTGTCCATGAGTGGCCTGTATCACCCGAACGGCAATTTTTCGCAGGGTCGCCCGGACAATGCGGAACTGCGCGCGCAGATCGAAGCGGCCCGCAACGAACTTTCTCTCGAAAAGCGGCAGGTGATGTACCAGGCGCTCGAAAAGCGGGTGGTCGACGAGTACCTGGACGTCTGGCTGTGGTGGGAGCTCTCCGTCACCGCGTATCAAAAATGGGTTCGCGGCATGAGTTTCGACGGCAATGTCCGCTACAAGGAGTCCTGGTGGTTCACCCATCCGCTCTGGTTCGCGGACGGCAAACCAGGTCGACCAGCCTGATTGATCCGGCCCACCACGCGCACAAGGAGCCCATCGATGCCGATCGCGATCCGCCCGATTCATCCCGTATTCGCCGGCGAAGTGTCCGGCGTCGATCTCTCCAGACCGATGAGCACGCATGACATCCAGGCCATCGAAGCCGGCATGGATCGCTGCGCGGTGCTCGTGTATCGCGACCAGCCGATCACCGACGAACAGCAGCAGGCTTTCAGCCGCCAGTTCGGTGAGCTGGAAAATTCGCGTGGCGGCAATATCCCGCGCAAGCCCGAAGAGCAGCGCCTGGGCGCGGGCATGAACGATGTCTCAAACCTTGACAAGCACGGCCGCCCGCTGGCGCGCGACAGCCGCCAGCGCCTGTTCAACATCGGCAACATGCTCTGGCATTCCGACAGCTCGTTTCGACCCGTCCCGGCAAAGTACTCGCTGCTGTCGGCGCGCATCGTCAACCCGTCTGGCGGCAACACCGAATTCGCCGATATGCGCGCCGCCTACGACGCACTTGACGACGCCATGAAAGCGCATATCGAAGACCTCGTCTGCGAGCACTCGCTGATGTATTCGCGCGGCGCACTGGGCTTTCCCGATTTCACCGACGAAGAAAAAGCCCTGTTCAAGCCGGTGCGCCAGCGTCTGGTGCGTGTGCATCCGCTCACCGGCCGCAAGTCGCTGTATCTGTCGTCGCATGCGGGCGCGATCGAAGGCATGCCGACGCCAGAAGCGCGCATCCTGCTGCGTGACCTCAACGAGCACGCCACAGAGGCCCGATTCGTTCACGTCCACCATTGGCGGCTGCACGACCTGATCATGTGGGACAACCGCCAGACCATGCATCGGGTCAGGCGATTCGACGAGAGTCAGCCTCGTGATGTCCGCAGAACCACCGTGGCCGGCACTGCAATGACCATCGCGCAAGCGGCATGAACGCACCGGTTGACGTGCTCATCATCGGGGCCGGCGCTGCAGGCGCCGCGGTAGCCTGGAGCCTCGCCGACACCCGGATGCGCATTCTGTGTCTCGAGCAGGGCGACTGGGTCAAATCAACCGACTACCCCAGCAATGGCCGCGACTGGGAAGCGCGCCAGCTCGAAGAGTTCAATTTCAGCCCCAACCGGCGGCGCAGTCCGGTCGACTATCCGATCAACGAAAAAGACTCGCCGATCAAGATCGCCAACTTCAACGGCGTGGGCGGCGGCACCATTTTGTACGCCGGGCATTTCCCGCGCTTTCACCCCGCCGACTTCCACGTTCGGTCGCTCGACGGCGTTGGCGACGACTGGCCGATCGACTACACGACGCTCGAACCCTTCTACGCCGAAAATGACCGCATGATGGGCGTCTCGGGCCTGGCCGGCGATCCGGCCTATCCGCCGAAATCGCCGCTGATGCCGCCCGTGCCGCTGGGCAAAGCGGGCAGCGCCCTCGCTCGCGGCCTCAACACCCTGGGCTGGCACTGGTGGCCCTCCGACAGCGCGGTGGCCACGCAGGACTATCAGGGCAGGGGCCGGTGCATCAACCTGGGCCACTGCATTGGCGGCTGCGCGCAGGGCGCCAAGGCCAGCACCGACATCACCTATTGGCCAGCCGCCATTCGTGCCGGGGTCGAATTGCGTACCCGCTGCCGGGTGCGCGAGATCACCACCAGCGACGACGGCATGGCCACCGGTGTGATCTACTTCGACGCCGATGGCAACGAGCATTTCCAGGCCGCCGAACTGGTGATCATGGCCTGCAATGGCGTCGGCACACCGCGTATTCTGCTGAATTCCACTTCGCCACGATTCCCCGCCGGACTGGCCAATTCCAGCGGTCTGGTCGGCAAGAACCTGATGTTCCATCCGTATGCGGCGCTGCAGGGTTATTTCAACGAAACACTCGATGGCTATCGCGGGCCAGGCAATTGCATCTGGAGCCAGGAGTTCTATGAAACCGATCAGACTCGTGGGTTCCTGCGCGGCTACACCTTCGAATTCACCCGCGGCCGCGGCCCGGTGATCACCGGTCTGTCGGGTATGAGTTCAGGGCGGATTCCCTGGGGCGATGAACACCACCAGGCCTTTCGCCAGTACTTCAATCGGAGCACCGGCATGGTCGCCATCTGCGAGGACCTGCCCGAACAACACAACACCGTTACGCTCGACCCGGTGCTCACAGATTCCAGCGGTATCCCGGCGCCCAAGATCACCTACACGCTCAGCGACAACAGTCGTCGCATGCTGGACCACGCAGTGGCGCGCGGCACTGAAATTCTGCGCGCAGCCGGTGCCTACGATGTCAGCGTCGAATCGCCGCTGACGGTGGGCGGCTGGCACCTGATGGGCACCGCGCGCATGGGCACGGACCCACGCCGCTCGGTGGTCAACGAGTGGGGGCGCAGTCATGATGTGAAGAATCTGTTCATCGTCGATGGCAGCATTTTTGTGACTTCCGCGGGGGTCAATCCCACCTCCACTATTCAGGCGCTGGCGCTGTACATCGCCGACAGCATGAAGCAGCGTCTGGCCAACCTGTTCGACTGATGCCCGCCGTGAACCAGAGCCCGCCGTGAACCAGAGCCCGCCATGAACCAGATCATCCGAATGGCCGGCGAATATCCCCTGTCGCTCGAAGAGCGCCGAACGCTGCGCTGCCTGGTTGGGCTGATGATTCCAGCCAGTGCACGGTACGCAGTGCCCGGCGCCGACGACGACCTGATCTTTACCGACATCCTGAACACGCTCAGACCACAGGCCAGCCGGGTCACGCAGGCGCTCGTGCAACTCGCCGAGATGACGCCTGGCGTTTTCGCCGATCTCGATCGTGCACAGCAGCAGGAGACTGCGCAGGCGTTTCGCAAGTGCCGGTCATCCGGGCTCCTGGCGATGGTCAACGCCACCGTGCAGTGCTACTACCGCGACGACCGCGTGATGCGTTCGTTCGAGATGGAAGCACGACCGCCGTTCCCGGACGGCTTCGAAGTAGAACAAGGCGACTGGTCGCTCCTGGACCCCGTGCGTGCACGAACCAGACTTTATCGCGAGCCCCCAGCCTCATGATCAGCAGACTCGACACCACCAACCGCTGACGAGCAGCCAGCAGTTATCCCCGGGAGAATCGCAATGGCTTACGCAAACGGACGCCTGGTACACGACGCCGACAGTCATCTGATGGAGCTGGTCGACTGTCTCGACCCGTATTTTGAATCGCACCTGCTCGAGCGCTTTCATCAGTTGCCCAGCTATCACGCCAGGCTGAAAGACCTCGGACGCCCCGGTCGAACGCCGCAGGCGCATCTGGAGCCGGCTTTCCGCGCCGGTGTCGATGCCAACATCCTGCTGCGCAAGAACTACGAAGCCCATGGCGCATTTCTGCCGGCCGACAGACCGCACGCGCTCGACCTCCTCGGGTTCGCCAGCCAGCTCGTTTTCACAACCTTCTGCCTGGGCAACTTCGGCCTCGACCAAAGCGACGACATGGCGCTGTGCTACGCCGCAGCCAGCGCCCACAATCGAATGATGACGGACTTCTGCAACGTCGATCATCGGCTGCTGGCCACCGCGTACGTGCCGCTCGAAGACTTTGCGCGCGCCGCGGCGATCACACGCGAAGCGATCGCGCTCGGCGCCAAGGCGCTCATGCTGCCCTCGTGGTGCCCGCAGAACCATGCGCCGAGCCACGTGTCGCTGGACCCTGTCTGGGCGATGGCGCAGGAAGCGGGTATTCCGATCCTGTTCCATGTCGGGGGTGAAGAGAAACTCCTGCCCACCTACAAGCATAATGGCCTGCCGCCGGTGCCGGACTTTCACGGTGGCGACGACAACTTCACATCGGTCAGCTACATGCCGATTCCCAATTCGGTGATGCAGACGCTGGCCACGCTCATTTTCGACGGCGTGTTCGATCGTTTCCCTAGACTGAAATGGGGTGCCATCGAACTCGGCGCTTCCTGGGTTCCGGGCTGGATGCGCGCAATGGACTCCGCCGCGCACGCTTTCATGAAGAATGAAGACCGGCTGAAGAAATTGTCCGCCAGACCGTCAGAGATCGTGCAGCGGCAGTTGCGCGTCACGCCGTATCCGCATGAGGACGCCGGCTGGATCATTGCCAATACCGGCCCCGAGGTCTGCCTGTTTTCGTCGGACTACCCGCACGTCGAAGGCGGCCGCCATCCCTTGAAGCGCTTCGACGAATCTCTGGGCAGCACCGCAGCTTCGGCGGTGCGCCGTTTTTATGTCGACAACTTCATCGACCTCATGGGCCAGGGGCTTGCGCACGAGCTGCACCACCCAGACCGCCTGCGCGTCGCCTGAGCGCCAGCCGGGCCAGCAACACCCGGCGGCGCGTCTGCCAATCAGCTGCGGAAAGAGGCCGCCAGCGACGGGTCTTCTTCAAGACCTTCGTGATTGCGCACTTCGTTGCGGCCCACTACCAGGTGGTGAACCTCGTCCGGACCGTCGGCCAGCCGCAGCGTGCGCTGCCGTGTGTACATCTCGGCCAGCGGCGTCCATTGCGACACGCCGGTGGCGCCGTGCATCTGGATGGCCTGATCGATGATCTTGCACACCTTCTCGGGCACCATGGCTTTGACCATGTGCACCCAGATGCGGGCTTCCTTGTTGCCCAGCACGTCCATCGCCTTGGCGGCT
>JAYVOV010000652.1:0-3314 GCA_043757735.1 Burkholderiaceae bacterium | reverse complement strand
CGCTGTCGCGGATCAGTCGCACCAGGCGCTCACCGGCCGCACCGTGGCGGGCAATGATGTCTTCCGGATCGGGACGCGACAGGGTCGGGATCACCTGGCCATTGTTGCGACCTGACGCCCCCCAACCCGGTTCGGCCGCTTCGATCACCGTCACATCGACCCCGCGGCGTGCGAGGTGCAGTGCCGTCGAGGAGCCAGTGAATCCGCCGCCGATCACCGCGACATCGGTCTGGATCGATTGTTCGAGTGTCGGCCAGGCGTCCCCCGGCGGCGTGGCGGCGGCCCACAGGGATGGCGGCCAGGCTGGCGATTGATTCATGGTCGAGAGGGTCCGAAGTCAGTCCGAAGTCAGTTGGTGCAGCGGGAGTCCCGCACTGTCGCATCAAAAGTGGTCCGCTTCCAGCCGGGCCGGCGCTAGCATGCGGGTCCGGCCACCCGCAGGCCATGAACCGAAACGAGGAGAACCAAGATGCTCAGCCAGGTCATCGGACTCGACCATGTGGTGGTTGTGGCGCACGATCTCGACGCTGCCGCCGCCGGTTGGCGCGATCTGGGATTCACTCTGTCGCCGCGCGGCACGCACAGTGCCCACATGGGCACCGGCAACTACACCATCATGCTCGGCGACGATTACATCGAGCTGCTCGGAGTGCTCGAGGAGAAAGAACACAACCTGCCGACGCGGCAGTTTCTGGCGCACGGCGAGGGCATCGAGCGCGCCGCTTTCACCGCCCGTGACGCCGCTGCCGGCGTGGCCGAACTCCAGGCGCGTGGCATTGCCGCCACCGGGCCGGTCGACTTCGGCCGGCCGGTCACACTGCCCGATGGCAGCACCACGATGGCGAGATTCTCGACCTTCAACTGGCCGCTCGAAGAGCGCCCGGGCGGCATGCGCATCTTTGCCTGCCAGCAGCGCACGCGCGAAGCGGTCTGGATTCCCGAGCTGCAAAAGCACGCCAATACCGCGACCGGGATTGTGCGTGTCGAACTGCTGTCGCTGGACCCGAAAAAAGCGGCCGAGCACATGGGCCGGCTGATCGATCGCACGCCTGAATTGCTGGCCGATGGCGCCTGGCGGGTGCCATCCGGTTCGACCCGCGCCGATTTCATCTACCTGTCGCGGACCGTGCTGGCCGCGCGCTACCCGGGTCTGGCGCTCGACACTCTGGCCGACGAAGGCGCGGCGGCGCTGGTGCTGCGGGTTGCCGAGCTGGCGCGTGCCCGGCAGTCGCTGCAGAAAGTGGCGGTGGCTGATACCAGCGTCGGCCTGGTCGTGCCGCCCTCGCACGCGAACGGCCTTATGCTGGTGCTGGCGGGCGCTTGAGAATCTGGTGCTGGCAGGCACCTGAGAATTCAGGGCGGGAGCGGCCAGCAGTGTTTCAGACCGGGCTGTTCAGCGTCGAATTCAGAGCGCGCTGTTCAGCACCGACAGCACGGCCTGCCTGAACCAGGCCGATGCGGTGTCCGCGTCGGTGTTGGCGTGCCAGTAGAGGTAGGTCTGCATCGGACCGATCTGTGCGGGAAACGGCAGGCGCCGCAGCTGCGGTCCTGGCCGACGCGCCTCGGCCTGCTGGGCCGGCAGGGTCACTGCGAGATCGGAGCGCCGAGCGATCTCCAGGGCCACGCTGTGGCGCTGGCATCGCACCCGCACCCGCCGGGCCAGGCCCAGGTGGCCGAGGGCGACGTCCTCGTGGCCACCGCCGTGCCGGCGCCCGGTCACCTGAACATGCTCGAGCCGCAAGTAGGTGTCGAGGTCGAGCACCCGTTTGACCAGCGGGTGATCGCGGCGCACCAGCACCACCAGCGGCGACGCGCTGACCAGCGTCTGGCGGATCTCCGGTGGCATCGGCAGCGCGACATCGAGCGCGGCATCGATCGCACCGCTTTCCAGGTCGTCTTCAAGATCGTGGCGGTCGATGCGCACGGTGGCGATGTCGATGCCAGGCGCCTGTCCGGCCAGCAATTGGATCAGCGCCGGCAGGAAGGCCGCCTCCTGCGTCTCGCGCGCGGCGATCGTGAAGCTGCGCCGGCTGGCCGAGGGCTCGAAGCGGTCGGTCCGGTCCAGCGCCTGCTGCAGGCTGCCCAGTGACTGGCTCACGCTGGCGGCCAGGGAGCGGGCCAGAGGCGTGGGAATCATCTGGTTGCCGCGCCGCTCAAACAAGGGGTCGCCGAGGGTTTCGCGCAGGCGTGCCAGCGCATGGCTGATCGCCGGCTGCGACAGGTGCAGGCGCCGGCTGGCCGGTGTGATGCCGCCTTCCTGGTAGATGGCTTCGAACACCGTAAAGAGGTTCAGGTCGATGCGCGAGAGCTGCATGTGACGGACTTTCGAGTTGCCTGACGGCTGGTACGAACTGTTCGTGCCGGGTCATGCACATCATGCATGACCCGGGATGCAAAGCTTTCATTGGCCGGTGCATGACAAGCGCGTCAAGCTCGAAGCTCGATCATCAACGATGCTGAAAGAGCCCGACGCCATGAACCTGTCGCATGATGCAAAGACCGAAGAACTGGCCGCTCGGCTGCAGGTGTTCTTCGCACAGCATATTTACCCGAATGAGGCGCTGCATCATCGGCAACTGGCAGAGAACCGGCGGCGCGGCGAACCGTTCGCGGCGCTGCCGCTGATCGCGGCGCTCAAGGAGAGGGCGCGCGCGGCCGGCTTGTGGAACCTGTTCCTGCCGCATTCGCCGCGTGCTCCGGAGGGCCTGTCGAATCGTCAGTACGCACCGCTGTGCGAGATCATGGGCCAGCTCGAATGGGCGCCCGAGGTGTTCAACTGCTCGGCGCCCGACACCGGCAACATGGAAACCATCGAGCGTTATGGCAGCGGGGAGCACAAGGAGCGCTGGCTCGCGCCGCTGCTGGTCGGCAAGATCCGCTCGGCCTTCCTGATGACCGAGCCGGCAGTGGCCTCTTCGGACGCGACCAACATCGAGTGCAGCATCCGCCGTGACGGCGACGAGTACGTGATCGATGGCCGCAAGTGGTGGTCCAGCGGCGCCGCCGATTCGCGTTGCGCCTTGTTCATCGTGATGGGCAAGACCGATCCGAACGCGTCTCGCCATCAGCAGCAGTCGATGGTGCTGGTGCCGGCCAATACGCCTGGCGTGAAGGTGGAGCGCGACCTGACGGTGTTCGGCAACGACGACGCACCGCACGGCCACGCCGAGGTGAGCCTGACGGGCGTTCGGGTGCCGGTGAGCAACGTGCTGCTGGGCGAAGGCCGCGGCTTCGAGATCGCACAAGGCCGGCTCGGACCGGGTCGGATACACCACTGCATGCGATCAATAGGCGTCGCGGAGCGAGCGCTTGCC
>JAYVOV010000651.1:0-3320 GCA_043757735.1 Burkholderiaceae bacterium | reverse complement strand
GCGGGGGCAGCTGCATGACCGCACGCGCCAGCGACGACTTGCCACAGCCGGATTCACCGACCAGGCCCAAGGTTTCGTTGTGCGCGAGTTCGAAGCTGACTGAATCGACCGGCGTCACGTAACGGCCGTCGTCGCGGCGGAACCGTCGTACAAGCTCGATGATCTCGAGCGCCGGCCCTTGGTCCGTGGCGCCGCCGGCAGCTGGGGATGGGCTAGTCGGCCCGTCCGCGCCTGGCTGATAGGTCACGTGGCCACTCCGATGGGGTGCCAGCACGCCTGGCGCCGGTCGCCCTCGAGCACCAGTGCCGGGCGTCGCTCGAGACAATCCGGCTCGCGCCGCGAACAGCGCGCAGCGAATGCGCATCCTGGCGGCAGCGCGGTCAGATCGGGCGGGCGGCCGGCAATTGCCTCCAGCCTGGCACCGCGCGCCGCGGTGGGATCGGGCCTGGCACGCAGCAGGGCTTCGCTGTAAGGCATGCGGCGGGAGGTGAAAAAGGCCTTCGAGGGCGCCTGCTCGACGAAGCGCCCGCCGTACATGACCGCCACTTCGTCGGCGATGCCGCTGACCGCCGCCAGATCGTGGCTGACGAAGATCATTGCCATGCCCGTCTCGCGCTGCTGACGGCGCAGCAGTACGAGAATCTGCATCTGGATCGTCACATCGAGCGCCGTGGTCGGCTCATCGGCGATCAGCAGCTTCGGCTTGCAGGCCAGGGCCATCGCGATCATCACCCGCTGACGCTGTCCGCCCGAGAGCTGATGCGCATACTCACCAAGGCGCTGCTCGGCGGCCGCGATGCCGACTGAACGCAGCAGTTCCGCGGCCCGCGCGCGCTGCTGCGCCTTGTTCATCCCGAGGTGCTTCTCGAGCACCTCGCCGATCTGCCGGCCGATCGTCAGCACCGGATTCAGCGAGGACATCGGGTCCTGGAAGATCATGGCGATGTCGCGGCCGCGGAACTTACGCAGCGCCGGCTCGTCGAGCGCCGCGAGATCGGTGCCGCCAAACAGGATCGACCCAAACCGGTCGCAGCCGGCGCCGGGCGACAGCCGCAGGATCGCGCGCGACAGCACACTCTTGCCCGAGCCCGATTCGCCGACGATCGCCAGCGTGCGGCCCGGCGCCAGATCGAAGCTCACATCGCTGACCGCATGAACGAGCCCGCGCGGCGTATGAAACCGGATCGAGAGACCGCGTACCGACAGCAGGGGATCGCTCATGACCGAGCGCTCGACAACAGGGTTCGCCTTCACAACGATTGTCCCCGGATGTCGAACAGCCGGCGCACCGACTCGCCGATCCAGTTGATCGACAGCACCGTCAGGAACATCGCCGCTGCCGGAATGAACACTGCATGGGGCGCCTCGATCATGTTGGCGCGCTCGGCCGCGACCATGCCGCCCCAGCTCGGCTGCGGCGGGCGCACCGACAGCCCCAGGAAGCCGAGGGCTGCTTCTGCGAGGATGGCCACACCGAGCATCACCACCGCGTAGGACATCAGCGCCGGGATCAGGTTGGGGAGAATCTCGCGCACGAGAATACGTGGCAGCCGCGCGCCCAGCGACTGCGCGGCAAGCACGAACTCGCGGCTGCGCAGAGACAGCGTGTTGGCGCGGGCAATCCGCGAAAAGGCCGGAATGAAGATGACGCCGATCGCCAGCGTCACGTTGGCAACGCTGGGGCCCAGGCTCGCGACCAGCGCGATGGCCAGGATGATGCCGGGAAAGCACAGCATCACAGTCATCACGCCCATGATCAGACGGTCGGGCCAGGAACTGAAATAGCCGCCGAACAGGCCAAGCGAGCCACCGACCAGCAGACCGATGCTGACACTGCCCAGGGACACCACCAGCGACACCCGTGCGCCATAGACGAGACGTGCCAGCGTATCGCGGCCGAGGGAGTCCGTGCCCAGCCAGTGCTCGGCCGACGGCAGGGCAAGCAGCTGCAGCAGATCGCCCTCGTCAGGATTCTGAATGCCCAGCCAGGGCGAAAAAAGGGCGAAAAAAACGACAACCACCAGCCACGCCAAGGCCACGGTCAGGCCAGGGCCGAACTTTCGCGAAGTGGCCATCAATGCTCCGCCCCGACCCGCACGCGAGGATCGAGCCAGGCATAGACCAGATCGACCACCAGATTGATCAGCACGAACGAGGTCGCGATCACCAGCACGACGCCCTGGATCACGAAGTGGTCATGCTGGTACACAGCGTTCACCAGCATCTGCCCGATGCCCGGGATGGCGAAGAGTGTTTCGATGATGACCGCACCGCCGACGAGTCTCCCCAGGTTGATACCGATCACCGTCACCAGAGACAACGACGACGGCCGCAGCGCGTGCCCGAGCAGAATTTCCCGCACGCCCAGCCCCTTGGCGCGCGCCACCAGGATGTAGTCCTGCTGCAGGGTCGTAATCATGTCGGCGCGCAGCAGCCGCATATAGACCGGGAATTCGGCCAGGGCAAGCGTCAGCGCCGGCAGCACCATGCCATGCAGGTTCGCGAGCACGCCATCCTGGAGCCTGCTGAAGCCGGAGGCCGGAAACCAGCCGGCCGAGACCGACAACGCGTAGATCAGGCTGATACCGATCACGAAGGCCGGCGTCGACAGCAGCCCGATCGACAGAGCGGCCAATGCATGATCGGTGCGCGTGCGGTTGCGATAGGCGCCGATGATGCCTGCCGGCACCGCAAGCCCCAGGGCAATGATTTGCGTGAGAATGATCAGCTCGATCGTCACCGGCAGCCGCTGAGCAATCATCACGCCGATCTTCTCTCGGGTGCGATAGGAACTGCCGAGATCGCCGGTGAGCGCGCGCCCGAGCCAGTCGACGTAGCGAACCACCACTGGCCGTTCCAGGCCCAGCTCCGCGCGCAGCGAGGCGATCTCGGCCGGCGTCGCGGTTTCGCCGAGAATGGCGACCGCCGCATCGCCGGGCAAGATCTCCGTGATGGCGAAGGTCAGCGCGGTTGCGGCCAGCACGATGGCCAGCAGTGTCAGCAGTTGTCTGCGCAGGCGCCGCAGCAGGGGTGTCAAGACAAATCCTTCGACAGGGAACGGCGCAGTGGCGCACTGGCAACAGTTCTGCACTGCAGGGAATACGGTTTGGTTCTCGAAGATTCCGCGCTTTATAGCAGTCTATCAACAGGAAGACTGTCACCTTTGGTACGGTGTGCGCGCTCGATGGCGCCGCAGTGCTCGCGCATTTTCGGCGGCTGAGTCAGTGACGGGTTCGTTTCGCGACTGCTGGCCTGAGCGCACCCGGAACAAAAAGCGGGCGGAGCCTTCTAAAAGGACCCGCCCGCGAGGGCAACCGCTG
>JAYVOV010000650.1:0-3328 GCA_043757735.1 Burkholderiaceae bacterium | reverse complement strand
GGTGCGAGATGTAGGGCTCGCCACTGCTGCGGAACTGGCCCAGGTGAGCGTCATCGCTGAAGCGATAGGCTTCGCGGATGCGGCGCAGGTCTTCAGGGGGCAGGTAGGCTTCAGCCGCCTGGGTGAGGCTGGCCAGCGTGACGACATGCCGGCCATCAGGCGCGGCGGCAAAGCTGCTGCCAGGTGCAATGTTTTCTGGTTGATCTGCCGCGCGCTCTTTACTGGCGCGCGTGCGGGTGCCAACAGGTTTGGCGGCGGATTGACTCGGAACTTCCGGCATGGTCAATCAGGCCGCCGGCCGTCAGATGGGTACCCGGCGGAGCATTTCGATACCGACTTTGCCGGTGGCAATTTCGCGCAGCGCGATGACGGCGGGTTTATCTTTGGAATCGATCTTGGGGGTGTGGCCCTGGGCCAGCATGCGGGCGCGATAGGTGGCCGCCAGCGTGAGCTCGAAACGGTTGGGAATCATTTTGAGGCAGTCTTCAACAGTGATGCGAGCCATGTTCAATTCCTGCAAAGTGTTGATAAATAATAACATATTGCAGTGCTAAGCAGGGCGCTCCCCGCCGAACGGCAGCCTTCGGGCGGGTCTCAGGCCGGTGTGCCGCCGAGCAGATCGCGAAACAGCTCCGGGTGCCGGGCCTGCTGCTGAACAAAGCGCAGCGCCGCGCTGTCGACGATGCTGAGCAGCTGGCTCAGTGCCTGATCGAAATCGTGATTGATGATCACGTATTGAAAGCGATGCCCCTGCTGCAGCTCGCTTTCGGCGGCGGCTACGCGTTTGTCGATCACGTCGACCGAATCCTGACCGCGGCGCTCCAGCCGGGCGCGCAGTTCCGGCACCGACGGCGGGGCAATGAAGATACCGACCACAGCAGGCAGCAGGCGCTGGACTTGCGTGGCGCCTTGCCAGTCGATCTCGAGCACGATGTCGCGCCCGGCCGCCACGCGCTGGCCGATCCATTCGCGCGAGGTGGCGTAAAAATTGCCATGAACCTGTGCCCACTCGAGGTACTCGCCGTTCGCGCGCCGGCGCAGAAATTCGTCTCGGGTGACGAAATGGTAGTCGACACCGTCGGTCTCGCCCGGACGGGGCGCCCGCGTGGTGTACGACACCGAGAGCGCCATCTGCGGGCGCTGTCGCAGCATTGCCTTGACAAGCGAGGTTTTGCCGGCACCGGAGGGTGCGATGATCAGGAAGACGCTGCCTGCGCCGGCCATTGGGGCCTGAGACGGGGCCGGCGCATGGGCTGTGGTCTGCGCCGGAGCGTGCGCAGCGGGTCTGGCGGTGTCGTCGGTCATGGTTGGCTCGACAGCCTCCTATCGTTTGGTGAAGAACAGGCGCATCAGGCTGGCGGAACAGGCGGTCAGGGCGGTGCCGCTGGCCAGCCAGAGCGCGATGATGGAACCGCCCTCGGGCGATGCCCTGAAACAGGCGCCAGCCAGTGCCACGCCGATCGCCTGGCCGAGCATGCGCGAGGTGGCGACGATGCCGCTGGCGCTGCCACTGCGTTCAGGCGGGGCGCTGGTCATCAGGGCATTGATGTTGGGCGTCTGAAACAGCGAGAAGCCGGCGGCGCAGATGACCATTCGCCAGGCGATATCCCAGGCGGAGGCATCTTTGGGCAAGCCGGCAAGCAGCGCCATGCCGACCGCCAGAAAGCCCAGCCCCACGCCACCCATGGCACCGGTCGGCAGGCGGTCGGAAAGTCTGCCGACCGGGACCGAAAGAATGGTCAGCACGACTGGCCAGGGCGTCATCAGCAGGCCGGCCGCCATCTGCGACCAGCCCATCACGTTCTGAAACAGGAAGGGCAGTGAAACGAAGGCCAGCCCCTGCGTGATGAAGGAAAGGATCGAGGTCAGGGAAGACAGGGCGAAAACTGGCCGGCTGAAAAGATCGACGGCGAGCATGGGGGCCGGATGGCCGGCCTGACGGCGCAGCAGCACGACGCAGCAGAGCGCCGCTGCGCCCCAGAGCGCGACGACCTTGTGCCAGGCTGCACCTTGTGCCGCCTGGCCCAGGCCGAAAGTGAACAGGGCAAACAGGCCGGCGCTGAGCAGTGCGCTGAGCGGATCGAAGGCGTGGCCGTCAGGCTCGGTCACTGGCAGAAATCGGCGCGCCAGCACAAGGGTGCACAGACCCAGCGGCACGACCAGAAAGAACAGCCAGTGCCAGGACAGAAAGGTGAGGATCGCCGAGGCGAGCGTCGGGCCGATCGCCAGTGAAAACGACACGATGAAGGCGTACAGCCCAAGACCTCGCCCGAGCGCGTGCGCCGGGTAGACATAGCGGACCAGAGCGGTGGTCACGCTGATGATGGCCGCCGCGCCCAGGCCCTGCAGCACCCGCGCCACGATCAGCGAGGGCAGGGACCAGGCCAGACCGCAGAGCACCAGCGCGATGGTGTAGATCAGCGCGCCAGCGATGTGCACCCGGCGGTGCCCGATGGCTTCGCCCAGAGCTGCCAGCGGCACCACGGCAGCCACCAGCGCGAGGTGGTAGGCGTTCACGACCCAGACACTGGTGGCCGCGGTCTCGCCCAGCGCTCGCGAGATGGCCGGCACTGCCGTGTACATGAACGAGATGTCGATCGTCACCAGCAGCGCGCCAAGCATCACGGCCACGATGGCGAGAGGGTGCTGATTTTTTGGCGCGGCCATGGAGCCGACGAGTCTATCAGCAGGGGGCAGCGCTAAATCCGAAAATACACCACGTCCGGAAGACCCTCGAAATGGGCGTCGCAGGTCAACAGGGCCGTCCGTTTGTGCCGTGCGGTGGCGTAGACGATGGCATCGGCCACTTCGAGAGTTCGAGTGGCACGAGGGTCGGAACGATGCACTGCGGCTTGGCCGGAAACTGTTTGCCCGGTTCAACGCCGACAGCCGCCATCGTCTGCCACGATTCAGAGCGCGTCCAACGCGCGCCGAACCTCGTGCAGATACGGCTCGAACTGATGCACGTCGCCGTGCCCCGCGCCGGACACCGTGACCACCCTGACGCGCGGCGCGCCGGCCGCCAGCGCGTGGCTGTGCGCGACCGGAATCAGGTCGTCGGCTTCGCCGTGCAGCAGCACGACGGGCTGTTCGATGCGCGCCAGCACCCGGTCGGTGCGCAGCGGGTAACGCAGCAGCACCGAAGGCACCCACGGATAGTGCTCGGCCACCAGCGCGGTCATGCTCCGGTACGGCGACACCAGCAAGGTGAGATCGGGTTGCACCTGCGCGGCCAGCGTTGCGGCCAGACCGCTACCCAGCGAGCGCCCGAAGAAAACCACCCGACGACCGTGGTAGCGGGGTGAAAAGCGGTCCCAGACCGCGCGCG
>JAYVOV010000649.1:0-3333 GCA_043757735.1 Burkholderiaceae bacterium | reverse complement strand
GCCTGATCGGCCTGCGCCACCGTGGCGCTGGGCAAATTGGGCGAGGTGCTCGCGCTCGAAACCCGCGACATCCCAGTCGGTCGCGAGCAGGCGGGCCGAGTCGAGCCAGACATAACACTGCGCCGGCAGCTGCGCGCCCGACCCGGCGTCAGGGTCGGTTCGCACGGCAACCGATTCGCGTCGGTATTGTGTCCCTTCGAACGCATCGAGCCGGGCCAGATCGGGCGCCTGCACCTCGAGCCAGAGCCGCCCGGACACCACCGCGCCCGGCACATCCGGCGCCGGGACAATCGCCGGGTAAGTCTCACCGCGAATGGCCACTCGACGAAAATTTGTCAGCCGAGCTGAAACAGACTGATAGCGAGTGCTTACAACCGTGCCCCAGACCAGTTCGAACATCAGCGATCCGTAGGTGAATACATGGGCGCTCCCGATCACGGCGTGCGCCAGGTATGCAAGGTTGCCGGGCCAGCCGGCGCTGGCACCGGCCCGGCCCAGATGCCCGGGACGGCCAGCCCAGGTCCGCGGCGAACCGGCGCCGCAATGGGTGGTTGGCCGGGAACAGCGACCGCCCCGGGGCCACCGGGCGGCAGACCGCCCCAGCCGAACACTGCGTTGGGCACCATCACCACCACGCCACCGGAGCTCTGCGGCACGCCGACGAGGTTCGAGGGTTGCGTCGACCAGACGCGGTCGGGCACCCGCTGCGCTGCGGGCGAGCCGGCGGGCGGGCCAGCGGGCGCGTGATGCATCGGCTGCGCCAGCAATGACCCGGCGCCAAAAGCCAGCAGACCGGCGCACGTGGTGAATTGGAGTGCAACGAGGATCGGTGAGCGTCGGGACATGGCGGGCGCGCTGACGAAGGTTGGTTGAACTCAGGGGCCGGGGTTCGGGCAGACCGCCGGCACACTGCCAGCGATCTCCGGCAATTGTGCGCGCGCCGCCGCCCAGGCGCCATCTGCGATCGACGCGCCACGGGTGAGCCTGGCCCAGCTGCGCTCGGCGCGACCCGGCACCGGACCGATCTGTGCGCCCGTGACGCCTTTGGCAACCAGCGAGTCGAGATGCGATCTGGCCCCCTCCTGCGAGCGGAAGACGCCCAGAGAAACCGCCAGGCGAAGCGGGCCCTCGCCGATCAGGAAAAGATCGGCGACCCCGGCCTTGCGCAGCTGTTCGATTCGGCGCTGCGCCTGCGCGGCCGACGCACCGGGTGGCAGAAAAACCATGAACGACGCAGCGTCGGCGCGTTTGTCGAGCGCCAGCTGCAGCCCATCAGGCAGACTCTTTGCCCACGCCCGTGCCCGTTCAGCGCCGGCATCGTCCAACGGACCCGCCTCGAAGCAGGACGGCGCCGCGGCGGCGGCCGGGCTGAGCCGCGAGTCAAGCGCCGGCTGCGGCGCGGCCGGCTTTGCGGCGACGCCGGCTGACAGGACTTTCAAGCGCTCGGGCGCGACCTGGCCGCTCAGACGCTCGGGTTCGGAGCCGCCAGGCAGCCAGGTCTCCAGCAGACCGTACCAGGCTGAAAATGCGATCAGGTTGGCCAGCACCAGGACCAGCAGCAGCAGGCGCGTCAAGGACCGGCTCCTGCGCCGGGCTCCTGCCGGCGCACAGAAACCTCTCCGGCATTGATCCGCTGCTCGCCGCTGCCCGAGCGCAGGCGCAGGGCGCCGTTCTCGTCGATACCCGACGCGATGCCGGCCTGGACTGTCACGCCATCGAACAAAACGACGACTTCGCCACCGAACAGCACGTCGAACCGTGCCCAGCGCTGTGCGAGCGTGGGCTGTCCTGGCACAGCCGCGGGGCCCATGCCGGCATTGATCATCACCCGCGCCAGGGTGGCGACCAGCCAGTCGCGCGCGGGCACGCGATCGCTGCCGTCGAACAGGCTGCCGGCCGGCTGTTCGATGCGGTCGAGCCAGCCATCCGCAGGCACAAGGTTGAGTCCGAGCCCAGCCACCACGCGAACCCGATCGGCCTGCAGACGCGACTCGAGCAGCAGACCGGCCACCTTGCGGCCATGGCGCTGCAGATCGTTGGGCCATTTCAAGCCGATCCCGTCGGTCAGGCCAGACAGACACTCGGCGATTGCCACACCCGTGGCGACCGACAAACCCGACAACCGGCCGCTCGCCTCGGGCATGCGCAGCTCGAACGCCACCGAGAAAGTAAGCGACTCGGCGCCGCCGCTGAGCCAGGTGCGCCCGCGACGGCCGCGCCCGGCTGTCTGGCGATGCGCCACCACTAGCCGCGGGCCAGCTGGTTCCTGTGGCCACGGCTGGTGCAAAAGCCAGAGATTGGTCGAGCCGACGGACTCGAGCACCTCGACCGCATCGGCCGGCAAAACCACGGCGCGCGCGAGCGCCGCCGCATCTATTGCAGCGCTCACGGCCGGCTTCGACGAGCCGCCGGCGGGCCCAAACAGGGGGTCTGGCAGGTGATCCACCGGGCAATCATATCCTGTACCCTGCAGCGACCCGCCATGACGCCCTACCCGTCCAGCCGCCCCTCCAGGCTGCCGCAGGCAGCTCTGTTCACCTACACGATCGCCCTGATCGCGGGGTCGCTCTATCCCTTGTCCGGCTGGCACGCGGCCGGCGTCCCGATCCTCGGATTCCTGTTCGACCCCTGGCCGCGCTGGTGGACGTGGTTCGACGTGGTGTTCAATGTCATCGTCTACCTGCCAGGCGGGCTGCTGCTGGCCATGCTGCTTCGGCACAGCCGCTGCGCCCGATTTGCATTGCCCCTGGCGGTGATCGGCTGCAGCGCCGCAGCGGTCTCGCTGGAGGCGCTGCAAAGCCTGCTGCCCAACCGGGTGCCGTCGCGACTGGACTGGCTTGCCAACTCAGCGGGTGGTCTGCTTGGCGCGCTGCTGGCCCCATTCGGCACGCTGCTGGCGACCAGTGGCCAGCGCGCGCTCGCGCAGCGCAGCGCAATCGACGGCACCGATAGCGCGATCGGCGCAACTCTGATGGGCGTGTGGCTGCTGATCCAGTGGCCGCCGCAGCGCCTGCTTTTCGGCCACGGCGACCTGCTCGACGAAATCGTCGCGCTGACCAGACTTGCCGGGATCGATGTCCAGGCCGCTGACTGGCGGCTCGCGTCCGCCCATACCGTCTTCGCCGAAGCCCTGAGCGTGGCGATGGCGCTGGCCGGCATCGGCCTGCTGGTGCGCGAAGTGCTGCCGACGCGCGCGCCGCGCGCAGTGATCACCGCAGCCGTGCTGGTCGCCGCGGTGACGATCAAGACGGTGGCGACCGCGACAATCCTGGGTCCGGGCAAATCCGTCAGCTGGCTCACGGCCGGCGCCCAGGGGGGCCTGCTGACGGGAGC
>JAYVOV010000648.1:0-3355 GCA_043757735.1 Burkholderiaceae bacterium | reverse complement strand
TCAGCTTGCCCGGCAGTTCGCCGGTGAGTTCGTCGTTGCGCAGCGTCTCGACGCCCGATACAAAGGTGTGCCGATAGCCACGCGCGCGCTGGATGAACCGTTTGCCGCCCGCCGGCATGTCGTGAACGATCTGCGGACGCAGGAGATCGAGCGTTTCGAAATCGATCAGATTGAGGTCAGCCTTCAGGCCCGGCGCGATCAGGCCGCGATCAGGCAGGCCATAAGCGAGGGCATTGCCGCGCGTCTGCTTGTTGACCAGAAACTCCAGCGCAATGCGTTCACCGCGCCGACGCTCGCGCGCCCAGTACTTGAGCAGGAATGTGGGCGCGGCAGCGTCGCAGATCAGGCCGACATGTGCGCCGGCATCGCTCAAGCCCATGACGGTGGCGTCGCTGACCAGCATCTCGCGCACCACGTCGAGGTTGCCCCCGGTGTAGTTCTCGAAAGGATGCATCAGCAGGCCACTGCCGTCTTGCGCCATCAGCGCCTCGAGCGCCAATGCCCAGACGCTGGTGTTCTCGCGTGCGGCGCGCGCGCCCAGACTGTCCGACATGTCGGGTTCGTAATCTTGCTTCTCGTCCATCACGAAGCTGCGTTCGAGCATTCGCTGCATGAAGCGTTCCGCCGGGGCATTGGTGCGCTCGGTAACGAGGCGCCCAACCAGCGCCGGGTCCTGGCGCAACCGCGCAACCGCCTCGCACCCCCTCAGGCCGGCCAATGGCGCCCAGGCTGGATGTTCGAGGAAAGGATGGCGGCTGGCATCGAAGCACATCAGCATGCCGATGCCCTTGGCCCCTACCTGACCGTTCATCGACAGTCCCTGCGCACGCCCAGCCTCGAGGTCGGCCAGCGTCTGGCGCCAGAGCTCGGGATTCTTGTCGCTTTGCAGCAGCAGCACCGACAGCGGCCGCCCTGAATGAACTGTGGCCTGGCGGAGCAATTCGAACTCGCCGGGACCGAAATCGGAATTCACCTGCAGCACACCGCGCCCGGCGCGCCGCAGGCCCTCGGCCAGCGCCAGCAGTTCCGGCGCATCGGCGGTCATGGTGGGCGCGGGCCGGCCATCAGCGGCCCGATGCTTGGGGGTGCGCGAAGTGCTCACACCCAGGGCGCCCGCACGCAGGGACTCCTCGACAATCCGGGTCATGGTCTGAAGCTCGGCGCTGGTGGGCACCTCGTGGTGATCGGTGCCGCGCTGACCCATCACGTAGAAGCGCAGCGCGCTGTGCGGCAGCTGTGTACCGATGTCCATGACATGCGGTTTGCCGGCCAGTGCCTGCATGTATTGGCCGAAGGTTTCCCAGGTGAAGTCGATGCCCTCGGACAGCACGGCCTCGGGAATGTCCTCGACACCCTGCATCAGCTGGATCAGGTATTCGGTGTCGCCGGGCTTGAGCGGCGCGAAGCCCACACCGCAATTGCCGAACACCGCAGTGGTGACGCCATGCCAGCATGAGGGCGTGAGCGACGGATCCCAGATGGCCTGGCCGTCGTAGTGGGTGTGGATGTCGACGAAGCCAGGAATGAGCAGCAGGCCGTCGGCCTTGATTTCGCGCCGGCCGGCGGACAAGCCCTGGCCGGTCTCGGCGATACGGCCATTGCTGACCGCGACATCTTCGACCCGACGGGCAGCACCAGAACCATCGACGACTGTGGCGCCGCGAATCACGAGATCGTGCATGGATTGCCTCCAACAAAGGAAGCCGCAGTCTACTGCGCGAACGACGCCGGCAGTGCGCCGGCGCCGAGTCCGCGCAGAACGCTTTCAATCAACAAAATAAAGCGACAGACATCCGACGGGTATCGGAACGTCGGCGTCTCACAAAGCCTTGTGCGCACCGTCGCAGAGTGCGCCCTTGCCGGATTGTTTGCAGCCGCAGAACCAGACCTTGCCGTCGGTTTCGGCCTTGTACTCCAGCGGTGTGATGCTGCTGCCCTTGTGCGAGCCGTCGCAAAACGGCTGCTTGGCGCTCTTGCCGCAGGCGCACCACCAATAGCTCTTGCCTGCCTGGACCTCGACGGGATAGGGCGCCTTCTGGGCGATGGTCGTTTCGGGTTTCAAGATCTTCTCCTTGGGTTCTCGCGCGGACACCGCATGCGCCGCCGCGAATTGACTCATCATAGTGCCAGCGTCAAATCGAACGCTCAGGCGAAACCGGGCGGTGCCTGGAACCCGCTGTACTGCTTCTCGAGCAGCTGCGCGAAGCGGATGCAGGTGTGATCGCCAAAATGCGGCCCGACGATCTGCACTCCCACCGGCAGACCGTCTCGCGCCAGGCCGATCGGCGCCACTGTCGATGGCAGGTAGACGCCGCCTGAGTAGCCCGCCCAGAACATCTGCGTAGTACTGGGCTGCGGTTTGCCATTGACGTCGATCATCCGTTCCCAACGCTCGCCAATCTGGTTGTGCGCGAAAGCGGTAGTGGTGGCAGCCGGGCACAGCAGCAGGTCGAAGCGGCCGAAGAACTCGACCCATTGATCGCGCTGGTGAAGGCGCGCACGGTCGGCCAGCAGCCAGTCGCGATGACCGATGGTTGTGGCGCAGATCATCTGCGCGCGGTAGTCGTCCTGCCCGCTCGCCAGCTGGCGCTGCGCCAGCACACGGGCATAGGCTTCGTCGGCGACACCAATGCTCGTGGCCGAGCGCAGCAGCGTGATGAACACCCGATGCGATTCTTCAGGATCGACCGGACGCGCCTTCATGTCGACCTTGGCTCCCTGCTTTCGCAACCAGGCCGCCAGCGCAGCGATCTGCTCCTGAACAGCCGAATCGACCTCGGCGGTGTCGGCGCTGAGCATGACCGCCACCCGGAACTCCGACAGCGCCGTCTGTTTCGCCTTGGGCAGCGCAACAGACCAGGCGGGCGCCTCGAGGTCGCCCGGACCGGCGATGACATCGAGCGCGGTTTCAAGATCGAAGGCGGAACGCGCCAGCGGACCGATGACCGAGATGTCGCTGTGCGGATTGGCGCCTGGTAGCCCATGGCCCTGTCGGGACGCGACGCCGAAGGTGGGTTTGTGGCCGTAGACCCCGCAGTAGTGAGCGGGATTGCGGATGGATGCGCCGATGTCGCTGCCGATCTCGAGGCCGGTAAGCCCGGCGGCCAGCGCCGCAGCGGAACCACCCGACGACCCACCCGGCCCACGCGCGACATCCCAGGGGTTGTTCGTGGTGCCGTAGACCGGATTGAAGCTCTGCCAGTCGGCCAGCGACACCGGCACGTTGGTTTTGCCGAAGACCACCGCGCCGGCATCTTGCAGGCGGCGCACCGCCAGGCCGTCGACCTTCGCCCGATTGCCGCGATGCTCGGGGAATCCCAGGGTGGTCGGCAGTCCTTTGACATCGAAGGACTCC
>JAYVOV010000647.1:0-12632 GCA_043757735.1 Burkholderiaceae bacterium | reverse complement strand
CCACGCTGGCCGCTTCCTTGCACGCAGCTTCGACCGAGGCACTGTCGTAGTTGGGTGCTTTGCCCCCGCGCAAGATGACGTGACAGTCCTCATTGCCGTTGGTCGACACGATGGCTGAATGCCCGCCCTTGGTGACCGACAGGAAATGATGCGGCTGCGAGGCGGCCTTGATCGCGTCGAAGGCGATCCGCAGACTGCCATCGGTACCGTTCTTGAACCCGACCGGGCAGCTCAATCCGCTGGCCAGCTCACGATGCACCTGTGACTCGGTGGTGCGCGCCCCGATTGCGCCCCACGAGATCAGGTCGGCGATGTACTGCGGCGTGATCATGTCCAGGAACTCGGTGCCGGCCGGCAAGCCCAGCTCGTTGATCTCGAGCAGCAGCTGGCGGGCCAGGCGCAGGCCCTTGTTGATCTGAAAACTGTTGTCCAGATCGGGATCGTTGATCAGCCCTTTCCAGCCAACCGTGGTGCGCGGCTTCTCGAAATACACCCGCATAACGATCTCGAGATCGTCGCCGAGGCGTTCGCGCTGAGGCGCCAGTCGACGCGCGTACTCGATGGCCGCTTCCGGGTCGTGGATCGAGCATGGGCCGACCACCACCAGCATCCGATCGTCCATCCCGTGCAGGATACGGTGGGTTGCCTGGCGCGACTCGAAGGTCACTTTGGAGGCGCGATCACCGCAGGGCAGTTCGCGCAGCAGGTGGGAGGGCGGTGCGAGTTCCTTGATCTCGCGGATTCGTACGTCGTCGGTTGTCGGTGGCATTGGCGTCCTCGAAGGGTTCTGTGAAGGCATGATTGAGATTGGCTGGCTGCTCGGCGCGATGACGCAGCCCCAAAAACAAAAACCGCCGGGATTCAAGGCCGGCGGTTTTGAGGTCTGGTGCGGGGAGGGCTAACTGCGCGGGCACTCCGGACCTGTCCCACCGCCGGCGGGGAAGCCAAAGTAAAAGAAATAAAACGCGAAAGTGGACGGACCCATGACCAGATTCTATGCCCAGCGAAGGCTGACCGCAAATTGCTGGCTGGGCGCGAGGCGGGGCGGCGCTGGCGCTGCAATACCCAGCAGCGACGATTTCATCGTCATGCCCCGCTGATCAGGCAGTGCCGCCGACCGTCAGCCCCTCGATGCGCAAGGTTGGTTGACCAACCCCCACCGGCACGCTCTGGCCGTCTTTACCGCACACACCAACGCCCGAATCGAGCTTCATGTCGTTGCCGATCATGGTGACGCGTGTCAGTGCATCGGGCCCGTTGCCGATCAGGGTCGCGCCCTTGACGGGGTACTGGATCTTGCCCTTTTCGACCCAGTAGGCCTCGGCTGCCGAAAACACGAACTTACCGTTGGTGATGTCGACCTGGCCACCGCCGAAATTGACCGCATAGAGCCCGCGTTCGATGGAGGCGACGATTTCAGCCGGGTCGTGATTGCCGCCCAGCATGAAGGTGTTGGTCATGCGCGGCATGGGCAGATGCGCGAACGACTCGCGCCGACCGTTGCCGGTGACCGGCACCTTCATCAGGCGTGCGTTCAGGGTGTCTTGCAGATACCCGCACAGGATGCCGTCTTCGATCAGCACATTGCGCTGGGTGGCGTTGCCTTCATCGTCGATATTCAGCGATCCGCGCCGATTGGCGATCGTGCCGTCATCGACCACGGTGACGCCACGTGCGGCCACCCGCTGGCCGAGCTTGCCGGCAAACGCCGACGATCCCTTGCGATTGAAGTCGCCCTCCAGCCCGTGGCCGATGGCTTCGTGCAGCAGCACCCCTGGCCACCCGGGGCCGCACACCACCGTCATCGCGCCGCCCGGTGCGGGCCGCGCCTCGAGATTGAGCAAGGCGGCGTCGACCGCTTCACGCGCGTACTGTTCGATCACCTCGTCGTCGAAATAAGCCAGGCCGAATCGCCCGCCGCCGCCGCTGTGGCCTTGTTCGCGCCGGCCGTTGCTTTCCGCGATCACGCTGAGCGACAGCCGGACCAGCGGACGCACGTCGGCCGCCATCACGCCGTCGGAGCGGGCCACCAGCACGACATCGTATTCGGCAGCGAGGCCGGCCATCACCTGCACCACCCGCGGGTCGCGAGCCCGCGCCAGGCGCTCGATACGTTCGAGCAATGCCACTTTAGCGGTTGCGTCGAGCCCGGCGATCGGGTCATCGGCCTTGAACAGGTCGCGCCCCTTGCCCGGCGTGAGACTGCGGGCCACCTTGATGCGGCCGGTGCCACTTCGGGCAATGCTGCGAGTGGCGCGGGCCGCCGACAGCAGCGCGCCGGCGTTGATCTCGTCGGAATAGGCAAACGCGGTCTTCTCACCCGCAACCGCACGCACGCCCACGCCTTGTTCGATTGAAAAACTGCCCGATTTGACGATTCCCTCTTCGAGGCTCCAGCCCTCGCTGCGGGTGTACTGGAAATAGAGGTCGGCATAGTCGACCTTGTGCTCGAAGACCTCGGCCAGCGCACGGGTGAGGTCGCGCTCATCGAGGCCGCTGGGTTCGAGCAGGCGCTGGCGCGCGATCGCCAGACGATCGATTCCGTCATCGACTAGATGCATGAGAGCTCCTTACATTATCCGATGGGTGAGCGCCGGCAGACTGCGCCTGACATCGGCAATACGCTGACGCTGCAATGAGCCGGCCACCACGCCCGGCCCTTCGGGCAGCACCTGCAGCACTTCGCCCCAGGGATCGATCAGCATCGTGTGGCCCCAGGTCCGTCGGCCGTTCTGGTGCACACCACCCTGGGCAGGGGCCAGAACATAGCATTGATTCTCGATGGCCCGCGCCCGCAGCAGGGTCTCCCAGTGGGCTTGGCCGGTGGTGTAGGTGAAGGCCGACGGGACGATGATCAGGTCGCAGGGCGCCAAGGCGCGATAGAGCTCCGGGAAACGCAGGTCATAACAGACCGAAACCCCAATGCGCCAGCCGTCGACGTCAACGACCACCGGGGTGCGGCCTGCTTCGATGGTCGCGGACTCGTCGAAGCGTTCTTCGCCGCGCTGAAACCCAAACAGGTGGATCTTGTCGTAGCGCGCCACGCGTCCGCCGTCCGGGCCATACACGAGGCAGGTATTGCGCACCCGCGACGGCCGTGCGGACACGAGCGGCACGGTACCCCCGATGAGATAGATCGAATGCTGGCGGGCCTGATCGGCCAGGAATGTCTGCAGCGGGCCATTGCCATCGGGTTCGCGCAGCCCGACCTTGTCGGTGTCGCGCTGGCCGAGCAGACAGAAATACTCGGGCAGGACGACGACGCGGGCGCCGTCGCTGGCAGCCTGCGCGATGGCCGCGGCGGCGGCTTCGCAATTGGCGACGGGGTCGGTGCCCGACACCATCTGCACACCGGCGACCGCCAGCGCAGCGGCGGCCGGCGTGGGTTGGCTGGGAACGGGGGCTGACGCAATCATCGGGGATCTCCGTGGACGGATTGATTTCTATTGAACGGCCTGAGGGGGCGCTTCGACCAGCCGCCGCCTCTCGAGGACCTGCGGATCGGCCCAGGAACCGATGATGCCGTACTCATAGGACAGCAGCCGCTGCAAAGGGCGGCGCAGCACGAATTGAGCAACGAAAGTGCCCAGTCCGATCGCGGGATTGACCAGCGCCGCATAGGCCAGCGACGCCAGGCCCGCGTTGAATTCGGGGCGCACCACCACTTCGAGCGTCTGGGTCTCGTGCTCGAGACTGGCCACGCCGCGGATATCGACCTGCGCCTGGGCGCCGCGCATCCGGAAGTTTTCGGTGCGCGCCACGCCGGCCTGGATCTGCACGTCGCCGGTGATGTCGTCGAAGGCAAACCCCTCGGCGAATACGTCCCGGAAATCCAGCGACAGGCGCCTGGGCAGCGACTGCAGACTGAGCACGCCGATCAGCTTGGCCAGCCCGGGATCTGTTTTCAGGAACTGGCCTTTGCCGATCTGCAGACTCATGTCGCCCGCGAGACTGGGGTAGTCGATGGCCAGTGGCGAGCCTTTCCAGTTCAGATGACCCGCTACGTTGCCGGTGCCGCCCTTGAGCGCGTGGTGCAGCCCGTAGATGGCGAGCAGTTCGCCAGCATCGGCGATATCGAGTTTGAAGTCGAGCGACGAGGCTCGCGGCGAGCCCGCGCGCGCCGGCGCCCAGGAGCCCTGTGCACTCAGCGAGGCGACGGCGTTGCTGACTTTGAGTTCATCGAGGCGCCAGACCGGCAGGGCCGCACTGCCGCCATTGGTCGCTTTCAGCGACATCGCACCCAGGCGCCGCTCGCCCAGCACCAGTTCTTCGGCCACGATGTCGAGTGCCGGCAGTTCGTCGGGAGAGGAGTCGAGCAGGGACTCGAATTCGCTGGTCCGCGCCTTCGGGATCTCGAGCCTCGCGAATCGGGCGCTCAGGGTGCCGATGCGCTGCCCCGGCGCCGGCTCGCGCCAGTTGAAAAAGCCATTGACCTCGCGCGCGCTGATGTTGGCCCGCCAGACACCCTCGACGCGGGTGGCGCCGAAGACCACGTCGTGCAGCTGTTTGCCGCCGATGGTGATTTTCGGCGCAACCACCGCGACCGCCGAGGGCAGCAAGGTGAAGCCGGGCGCGAACTCGGTGGCGGCGCGCTGCTGGGCGTCGCGCATTTCGCCACCCATCAGCAGCGGCATCCAGGCATCGATGTCGAGAGCGGCGGTGTTGAGCAGCAGGGACAGGCCCCGCTCCGGCAGAACCGGCTCGCCGCCGATAGCGAAAGCGCCGCGGCGGATCAGCAGCCGCTCGGTGGCCGGATCGCGCTCGCGCTCGAGCGCCAGACGGACCGAGTCACGCAGCTCGACCCGAATGCTGTCGCGTATCGATCGTGCACGGGGGTCGGCCGGCGTCTGCGCCGACGTCTGCACCTTCAAGGGCCAGCGCGCGCCGGCCGGCTTGTCGAAGGGCGTCGGCAGATTCGCGGCCAGACCGACCAGATCGGATTCGAGCGTCATCGAAACCGCCCGCCGCCAGACATCGATACTGGCTTTGTAATCGGTTTCTCCCGCCAGCCGACGGGTCAGCGGGTTGTCGACGACACCGCGCATGCCCTTCGCATCGATACGGCCCTGCGCCCGCAGCGCAAAGCGCCCCGGCTCAGGGGTTTCGCCCTCGACCTTGATTGGACCGCCAAGAAAGGTCGCCGCGATACCGCGCAGGGCCAGTCCCTGATCGCTGAACTCTAGTGTGCCACCGAGATTGGCGAACGGCGGAATCGTGTCGTCGAGCTTCAAGTCGTTGCCCATGAACGCGACCGAGCCGGCAACCTTGGTGTTCTCGAGCCCGCGCAGCGGCAGTTCGAGCTTGAGCTGCAGCTTCGCGTTGCCCTGCGCCACTGTGTCGCGCACAAAGTCGTCGATGCGGGTGGCCAGCGGACTCTCGTTGACGAACTTGATCATTTCCTGCGCCGCGCCCTCGCCGCTGCCATCGATGCGCAGCACCGCATCTGCATAATCGCCAATGGTGGCGGTGGTAGCGGCCAGCTGAACGTTGAAGATCTGACCAGAGCGGATCGCGACCTTCAGGCCGTTGCGCTCCAGGCGCAGTCGTCCCTCGCCGCGTTCGATCTGCGGCCAGCCGGCCACGTAGTCGAGAACGGCATCGTTCAGGCGGGCGTCGACGACAAACTCGCCATCGGCGGCGCGCTCATAGGGGAAGTCCCACAGGTCGCCACGGACCGTGAATTTCATATCGTCGACCTTGCCCGCAACGACCGCGCGCTGCACCCAGTCACGCACAGGCTGACCGATGCGCAGGGGCATGTAGCGCCAGATGCGGGTGCCCTCGCCCCGATCAAGCTGACCCTTGAGGTCGACCAGACCAGGCCCTTTGCCGCCCGATCGGTACTGACCGGCCACCGTGCCGGCCGCATCGGCGTTGGCAAAGCGCAGGGAGTCGATATCGGCGGTGATCACCCTGCGCCCGTCGATCTCTGCAACGCTGAAGCGTGTGCCGCCTTCGAGCTCGTCGAAGGCCACTGCGGGCTCAGCGAAGATGCCCGGAAATCCGATCACCGTGGCCCGGGACTTGACCCGCAGCTCAGCGCCCTGGCCGGTGATCCGCACTTCGCCGTCGAGACCGTCGAACCAGGGCAGTCCGAGCACTGGCCTGCCATTGGCATCGACCGAAGGCTGCGGCGCATTGCGCGTGGGATTGCGCACCGAAAGACGTTCGAATGTGCTGAAGAGCTCGAACTCGCCACCGGCAGTCCAGTGGCCGCTCAACGCGCCGACACGGCCCGCCACCCGCCATTCGCGCAAGGCCTGGAGGACCGGCGCATCCAGCGGCAGGCGCTGCGCCAGGCTCATTGCGGCAGCGCTGTCGAAGGCACTCAGTGCACCCTGCGCCTGCAGGGGCCGGCCTTGCCGATCGTGGCTCAGGCGCAGTTCACCGTCGCCGATGAGCGCCAGCCCACCGGCTTCGCGCACCCGCAGCGCCTGGACGAAGTGGTCGTAGCGCTCTGCGTTCAAGCGCGAACGAACCTCAAACGACACCTCGGGAAACGTCAACAACCCCTTTGCACCGGTTGCCACCCGCCAGCGAAGATCAGTGGCCGCCAGCTTGAGCAGTCCGTCTTGCGGGCGGCCTTGATCGAAACGCAGCCAGGCTTTGGCATCGGCTCGAAGCCCCTCGAGCGCCGCGAGCGCCAGCGGCTTGTCGAGCGGCAGACGACGAATCAGCTCGATACTGCCCTGATCGACCCCCACATAGGCCTCGCCGGCCCAACTCGCCCAATCGCCAGGGCGCGAGCGCGGCGGACGCAGAAACTCGGCGGCGACATGCAGCCGCTGCCAGGCGCCGGGCAGCGCCGCCGCGCTGAGCGACGCGCGGTGCCGCCGGCCAACGCTGCCAATCGACAGATCGACCGATTCGAGCACTTCGCGCCGGTCTTCGAGCAGATCACGCCATTCGATGCGCGCACCGCGAACCAGCAGGCGACGCTGGCTGAGCAGCCGATTGAGCCCTTGGCCGTCGTCCGGTGCATTCAGATCGAGATCGACCCCCGCCACGCGCAGCCAGCCCACCACGCGACGCTCGATGCGGATCCGCGGCGACTCGAGTTGCAGCACCGCGAAACTGGGCTCGGCCGAGAGCAGGGTACGCGCCGACAGCACAAGCGTGGCGCGCGGCACCACCAGCGCATAACCGCTTTCGTCGTCGGCAACGGTAAGGCCTACGAGGGTCAGGCGAGGCAGCAGTCCTTCAAACCCGGCCTCGATGCGAGCGATCTCGACCGCGTGGCCCAGGCGTGCCGAAAGTTCTGCGACGATTTCGGGCCGCCATTGGTCGATGCGCGGCCAGACGACGTGCCGCAAGCCGAGATAGCCGATGACCGCGACAAACCAGATGGCTATCAGCAGCCACAAGACCCAGCGCACCAGCCGGGGCGAAGGACGACGCGTGGTTTTCTTGAAGGGCACAAAGGCCAGAGGCACAGTGAAGCGGCGCAAAACGTCGTGGAAACTAAGACAAAGAGCATACCTGTTTCCATTGCCCCGATGCGCTGGCGCGCCGGCAGAGTAGATTGACGATCACGCACCCCGTTCACCCTTCGGCCCAACCGGCCAGGCGCCAAAATGCCATTCCTTGCCGAACAGTATTCGGGCTTTTTCCGCAGATCTCTGGCGGCGCTGCAATCGCGTTCGAGCGATGGCGATCAGGCGCGCCTGGCAGGCCTGATCGGCGAACCGGTCAACCCTGACCGCGTCCGTGCGCTGGTCGACGAAGGCTTGGCCGAAGCCGCACGGCGGGCCCGCGGCGCGGTCGACGCTTCGGTGCTGGGTAATCAGATCGGCCGCGCGCTGCGGCGCAGCCGGCAATTGCTGATCCTCGCACTGATGGAACGCGACATCCGGGGCGCAGCCAGCCTGCAGGAAGTCTGCAGCGCCATGTCCGCCTTCGCTGCCGCCGTCACTCAGGCCGCGCTCGGCCAGGCCGGCAGCGAAATCGCTGAACAATTCGGCAGGCCCTGCGATGCGCTGGGTCAGGCCCAGGACCTGCTTGCCGTCGCAATGGGCAAGGGCGGCGCCGACGAACTCAACGTTTCGTCAGACCTCGATCTGATCTTCGTCTATCGCGATCAAGGCCAGTGCGTGGCCAGCGCCGCCACGCAGGCGCAGGCCATCGGCCGCGCGCCGATGGCCGCCAGCGAGTTCATGCACCGGGTTGCACGGCGCACGCTGCAGCTGCTGTCGGACAGCACCGCCGAGGGCTTCGTATTCCGGGTCGATACACGCCTGCGGCCCAACGGCGACTCCGGCCCGCTGGTGGCCTCGCTGGCCATGCTGGAAGAGTACTTTTACGCCCAGGGCCGCGAGTGGGAACGATTCGCCTGGCTCAAGGGCGTGATCATCGCCGACTCCGGACTGGCCGGTGGCCAAGCCCGCGCGCGCGATGAGCACTCGCTCGCCGCGATCGTGACGCCTTTCGTATTTCGCCGGTATCTCGACTTCCGGGCACTGGGCTCGCTGCGCGACCTGCATGCGCTCATTCGGGCCGAGGTCACCCGGCGCGATGCTCGCGACGCCGGCAGCATCGACGTCAAACTGGGCCGCGGCGGCATTCGCGAAATCGAATTCATCGCCCAACTTTTCCAAGTGGTGCGCGGCGGGCGCGACACCGGCCTGCGTGAACGCAGCACCCTGGCCACGCTGGCAGGCCTCGCGCAGCGCGGCATACTGCCTGCGCCGGACGTGCAGGTGCTGACCAGCGCCTATGAGCTGCTGCGCCGCACCGAGCATGCCCTGCAATACCGCGAAGACGCCCAGACCCATCGGCTGCCCTCCGGTACTGTCGAGCGCGCGCAGATCGCCGGCATGCTCGGCCTGCCGGCGGCGGACTTCGAGGCCCGGCTCGAGCAGGCCAGGAGCGCGGTTCAACGTGTCTTCGACGGGCTGCTCGCCGCCGGCGAAGACACGGCGCCGGTCAATGGTGCAGGCACGCTCGCCGACGCCATGGAATTGCCGCCCGCGCTGCAAAACCGCGTCGAGCAGATGCGCCTCGGCGCGCGCTACCGCTCGGCCCGCGAAGAAACCCGGACCGCGATCGAGCGCCTGCTTGGGCGCGCCCAGATCGAGCACTGTCAGGAGGCCGCGTTCGGCCGCCTGATAGACCTGATCGAAACTGTGATCGGCCGCCCCGCCTACCTCGCGCTGCTGTCGCAATATCCGCAGGCCCAGGCCCGGGTGATGCGGCTGCTGGGCCTGTCGCGCTGGGCCGCCGAATACCTGACACGTCACCCCATCGTTCTCGACGAGCTGCTCGACGGACAGCTCATGCAAGGCGTCGACTATGCCGCCTGGGAACGCTCGGTGCGCGCGGCGCTCGCACTGGCGACGCTCGATGGCCAGCCCGATGTCGAGCGGCAGATGGACATCGTCCGCGAGGCACACCACGCGCAGGTGTTCAGGCTGCTCGTCCAGGATCTCGAGGGTCTGCACACGCTCGAACGGCTGGCCGATCTGCTCTCCGAACTGGCGGATCGGGTTCTCGCGATCGGCATCGACAGCGTCTGGCCGACGGTGCGCCACCGGCATCGCGACACACCCCGTTTCGCGGTGATCGCCTACGGTAAGCTGGGCGGCAAGGAGCTCGGTTACGCCTCCGATCTCGATCTCGTCTTCGTCTACGACGACGACGACGAACGCGCCGCGGAGGCCTACACGATGCTCTCGCAGCGACTGGCCAACTGGTTGTCGGTCCGCACCCCGGCAGGTCAGCTGTTCGAGATCGATCTGCGCCTGCGGCCCAATGGCAGTGCGGGTCTGCTGGTCTCGAATCTCGATGGATTCCGGCAGTATCAGCGCAGCGCCGCCTGGGTCTGGGAGCATCAGGCGCTCACCCGCGCGCGGTTCGCGGCCGGCGACGCCAGCATCGGCGAAGCCTTCGAGCGCGAGCGCCGCGCGATCCTGGCGCGCCAGCGCGATCTGACGGCCCTGCGCGACGAGGTGGTCAAGATGCGCGCGAAAATGCACGAAGGTCACCCCAATCGAAGCGAACTGTTCGATCTGAAACACGACGCCGGCGGAATGGTCGACATCGAATTCATCGTCCAGTTTCTGGTGCTGGCGCACGCTCACGATCACCCGGATTTAATCGACAATGCAGGCAACATCGCCCTGCTGCACCGGGCCGGGAGTGCCGGCTTGATCGAACCCGCCCTCGCCGATAGCGTCGCCTCGGCGTATCGTCAGTTGCGCCAGCTGCAGCATCAGCTTCGCCTGAACGACGCGTCGTTCGCGCGGATCGAGCCTGAGCGCCTGACCGAAGAACGCCAGGCGGTCCGCCGGCTTTGGCAGCAGGTGCTCGGGCCTTTGACCAGAACGACAACATCGCCATTGGGCGGGCGACTAAAAAAATGGGTTTCGAGATGACACGCCGCCGCCTGATCAGCCAGCCGCTCGCCGAGGCGCTGGGCCAGTCTGTCGTGGTCGAGAACCGGGCTCCGCGCCAATGGCAACATCGGCGCGGAGCTGGTCGCCAAGTCAACCGACGCCCACTCGATGCTGCTGTGCGATACCGGCGCGCTGGCGATCACAGACACCGTCGGCGGGCAGGCGCAGGTGCTGATGAACGGCATGCTCGCCACCCTGCCTTATGTTCAAAGCGGCAAACTGAAGGTCATCGGCGTCGCCAAGCGTACCCGCATGCCCCTGATCGGCGGCACGCCGACCATTGCCGAACAAGGCGTGAAAGACTTCGAGTCCGGCACCTGGCAAGGCCTGCTGATGGCCGCGACCACGCCGCCCGCCGTGCTCAATCGGCTCAACGCCGAACTGGTGAAGATCATTCGCAGCCCCGAGATCCGGGCCAAGCTGGTCGGCCTGTACCTGGGCCTGTACCGGCCCGAGGCACAGGAAAACCGCCGACACGGCCAAGACCCATCGAGCACAGATGTTTGGAGAGACGCTGAACTTAATCAAGTTTGATTCCTTGGTTGAGCTGCCCGAACGCGTTCAGAGCAGCCAGAGCACCAGTGCGCCGACCGACAAAGCCACCAGCAGATTGCCTGACAGCCGGGCAGCGACGAGCAGGGCGACGGCAGACAATACCCGGGCGTCGAGAAGGACCATCAGCGGGGCGAACCACCTGGAAGCCGCATCCGATACAACCGACGCGGCCGCCGCCGGCGCGCTCGAACCGGCAGCGCCGCCCGCGGCCACCAGCCAGGGCGCGAGCACCTCTGGCGCCACGATCGCCACCAGCGCCGCCAGCGGTGCGAACCGCAGCGCGTTGGCAAAGGCACCGCGCGGCTGCCACTGGCGCGGCGCATACAGGTAAAGCGAACGCAGCAGCACCACGACAGCACCGAGCATCACGATGGCGAGCCAGATGCCGACTTCAGATGTCTTCATCAAGTCGGCACACCGCCGGCGCGCCGCCGCGCCTGCAACCGCTCGGCGAGCAGCGCGGCCACGACACCGGCCGCCACCGCGCTGATCAGACCGAGCTTCCAGGGCCAGTCGCGCCCGATCACCGCCAGCGTGCCGGCCGCCGCCGCGGCGCCCCAGGCCGGCAAGCCGCGGATCAGCGGGGCAGCCAGGGCAAGCACCGCGAGGATGCCCAGATAGGCAAGCTTGGGCGAAGCCGGCAGGTAACCCGCCAGCAGGATGCCGGCAACCGAACCCAGCAGCCAGAACGGCCAGAGCAGGTAATTCACGCCGGAATAGAACGCGATTCGATTGACGAAGGGCTGCTCGCGCGCGCGACGATTCAGGTAAAGCGCACTGCCGGGATCGGTCATCAGGAAGCCCGCCAGCCAGCGCCAGCGCGCCGGCAGATGACGCAGATCGCTCGCGAGCGCCGCCGAATACACCGGAAAGCGCAAGCCGGTCAGCACCGCCGTGAGTGCGATGATCGGCAGCGACGCGCCCGCCGCCAGCATCGGCACCGCCACCAGCTGCGTGGTGCCGGACAAGGTGAGGAAGGTGATCGCCAAGGCCTGCGCGGTGGTGAGCCCGCCCTTGACCATGGCGATGCCGGTGACCATCCCCCAGGCGGCGAGCCCTGGCAGTCCCGGGCCGATGGCCGAGAACCCGCTTAGAAAGCGGGCGCGCCGCGCCGGGCGGGCGAGCAGGGACGCGACGCGGCGCATGGAACGGGCTCGACGCGAAGCCGGGGCGAGAACGCGCCCGGCGTCAGGCAGCCTTGGGCGCCGAGCGCCCAAGGCTCCAGCCAGTACGGGTGGCAAGCCACAGCGCGCAGGCCAGCGCGATCATCACGATCGGCAGCGACACCAGGTTGAGCACCGACCAGCCGTTGACCATCAGCATCGCCCCGGACGAGGCCGAGGTGGTGACCATGGTGGTGAACACGCACAGATCCATGAAACCCTGCACCTTGTTCTTTTCCGACGGTCGATAGGCGCTGGTCAGCAGCGTGGTGGCCCCGGTGTACATGAAGTTCCAGCCGACACCCAGCAGGGTCAGCGCAAGCAGAAATTGCATCAGGTCGACGCCGGTCAATGCGATGGCGACACAGCCCAGCATCAGGACGCAGCCGGTGATGACGACCGGCAAAACGCCGAAACGCTGGATGATCGACCCGGTGAAGAGTCCGGGCAGGAACATCCCGATGATGTGCCACTCGAGCACCAGCGCAGCCAAAGCGTAGGGGTGTTTGCAGACTTCCATCGC
>JAYVOV010000646.1:0-3377 GCA_043757735.1 Burkholderiaceae bacterium | reverse complement strand
CGGCGAAGGCGAAAGACGACAGCACCATGGCATAGAGCCCGTTGGGTGTGTTCGGAACTTCTCCAGCCCTGGTAGTCGGCCCGATCATGTACGGCAGGCGGGCAATGTCTGTGACCTGGATATTTGGTGGCAGCATCGCGTTGATCTGGGTTCGGACCAGATCGTGGGAAACCTGGATCCGCTGCGGCGTGAGAATGCGAACGAGGTTTTGCCCGCGCGACAATCGCGGGTCGCCATAGATCTGCAGCGCGTACTGGAACGCCGCTTCGGTCAGAGGTGAGGCACCGAAATTCAGATTCAGCGAGGGCAGCATCACGTTCATCTCGCGGCCGGCCGGGAACGGGACTTCTGGGCCGACCGCCTCGTCGAAATAGCTTGCGCCGGCCTGGCCCTTGAAGACCACCAGCGCCGGGCCGGTATAGCTGCCGCGCTTGATGGTGATCATTCCCTTGACGGAGTCGGTCTCGCCGCTGGCCGCGAGAAACAGCGCGCCGTCTTTGGGATAGTAGACCTCGACCTTGGCCTTTTTCAGAATCCCCAGCGAACTGCCACCACCGGCGCCAGCGCCGCCGTCACCCCCGCTGCTACCGTCGCCACCCGATCCACCGCCGTCGACGAACTCGCCGGCCCAGCCCGAGGTCAACTGAATCGGGAAATCAGGCAGGCTGGGTAGCGCACAGGTGTTGTTTGCCGGGTCGTACAGGTAGCCGCGAACGTTGCAGATGCAACTGCCCTGCGAGAAAAGCGAGTCATTCGGGCAGTTCAGAACGCCATTGCTGGCCGGCACATAGAAAGCGATGCCTTCCGGGCGCCAGGTGCCCAGACCAATTGCGAAATCGCGCTCGACTGCGATCGCGGTGTAGAGATAGGCGCCGTTGCTTAGATTTGCCAGCCGATAGACGGCAATGCCGCCGGGTGATGCGGGCGTGACGACTGAAAAACTGGTTCCCTCGAATCGCATGTCAGGGCGCGTGCCCCGCACGAAATCACGCTCTTCGACGCTGGCAGTGTAAAAGTACCCGCCGTTGGCGAGATTGGCGAAACGAAACACCGGCGCGCCGGGCGTGTTGCTGAGTTGTTGGAACGCCACGCCTTCGTAGCGGAAGTCAGGGTAAGACGCGAGGATCTGGTCGCGCTCCCAGGCGCTGCCGGTATAGAAGTAGGCGCCGTTGGAAATCTTGGCGAAGCGATAGACGTCTGCGGTTGTGCCGGACGCTTTTTCTTCAGCTGCCGCCTCTGTCGCCACTCCCGCCGGCGCACCCCGGGTGACGGGGGCATCGGCCCCGCCGCAGCCCGCCGTCAATACCCCTGCGATGGCGATCAGCACCAGTCGCTTCACCCGGACCCGCACAGCCGGCCATCCGATGGCGTGCAGGGGGGCGGTTGTGCGGGCGGGTTGGTCCATGGTGTGGCGCACGGGGAGAACGGAAGTGCGGGTTTGGCTGACCGATCAGTTCGACTGATTGCGAACCGTGACGCGGCGGTTCTCCGGGGCGGCCTGGTTGCTTTTATTGGCCAGTTCAAGGTCTCCCTTGCCGACGGGACGCAGGCGGCCACTGTCGATGTTGTGCTTGGTGACCAGGTACTCGACGACGCTCTCGGCGCGGCCTTGCGACAGTTTCAGGTTGTCGTCAGGCTTGCCCCGAGGGTCGGCGTGGCCTTCGACGTCGAATCGGGAAGCCGCGAGTTGTTCGCTCTTCAGCGCCCTTGCGAGCTTGTCGAGCGCGGTGATGGAGCCGGCAGAGATTTTGGTGGAATTGGTCTCGAAGGTGACCAGCAGCGAGGCGACACCGGTGGCCTTCGCGCCACCGGGGGACGGTTCGTCACCCGCGCGGCTCGGTTTCATGCGCTGCTGTGAAGCCGGACCAATGCGCAGGCTGCGCGTGCGCGTGCCGTCATCGGCGGGATCCGCACCCTTGGGGGCCGCCAGGGCCTTGGTCAGCGCTTCTTCGGTGACTCCTTTGCCGGTCAGCACCGGACCGGTGGGCGCCGCTGTTTGCGCCTGGATGAAGGAAGCCGGAAAGCTCAGCGCTGCGGCGAAAGAAATGGCGGTCAAAACACGAGAGATTTGGGTATTCATGTGTTGCACTCCGAAAGACGAAACTCGACCCGGCGATCGATCGCGTCACGCGCGTCATCGGTACCGGAACCTACGATCGCTTCACGCGATCCTGCCCCTTGGGCTTTAAGGCGATTGTGGATATTTTTGTGGCGCTGCTCCAGGGCTTTGGTCATGAACTCGGCTCGTTTCATCGACAAAGCGTCGTTAATCGGGTCAGTGCCGGTTCTGCTGGTGTGGCCTACGACCATCAGGCAGCTCTTGCTGGCGGCCGCCCGCTCGCCGATCACTCGGGTCCACATCGCGTATTGCGCGCGCAGGTCTGGGCTGGCGACGAAGTTCGTGCTGCCGGGTTGAAACAGGAATTTCATCCCGATCCGCTTCTCTTCAATAGCGCCATCGACCAGCGTCTTGAAAGCGGCCTCGGCATCTTTGGTCTGGCGCAGTTTCCAACTCGTGAGGTAGAGCCCGGTGACCACGCGTTTCTGGGTACCGCCGGGCAGGGTGGCGGCCGTCGTGTAGAGTTTTTTCGCGTCAGCGTACCTGCGCGCCTGGTACGCATTGGCCGCTTCATCGATCAGCATGGCGGTCGGCAGACCCTCGAGGTAGGCGGCATCAGCGGGATCGCCCGCCCGCGTTCCCTGGCAGGTTCGCACGTACCCGTCAGCGATTTTGTCCTTTACAAGTGCAGGGCTGTCGCCGTAAAACGCCAGCGGCGTGTGATCCACCGATTGTTCGGTCGCCCGTCCAACCCCTTTGGCCACGACTTTTCCGGCCTTGACGTCGATCAGGGCCAGGCAGATGCGATACAGGTCGTTGCGGACTTGTGGACTGCCGGCGGCGTTGATGGCGGTCAGGGTGCCGACCAGCAGCAGCGGATTGTTGTCGAGAGCGGTTTTGCGAAACGGCGTGACGGCGAAACGGTTGAATTTGCTGCTGATCACGTCGGCGATTTTTTTGCCCATGGCAACTGAAGCGGTGGTCTGCTGCGCGGTGTTGCCATCGATCAGGGGGTCGATCATGACTGTTCGAGGCGCGCTAGCGACCAGCTCCGGGTTGCGTTCCGCGGCGCTGAACAAGGCGGTCGCCGCTCGCTCGATGGCGAGGTCGAACGCAACTGGTTCTGGTGGCGGCGGCGGCGCGGCCGGCGCCGCTGGTTTTTCGGCTGCGACCGAAGGCGTTGCGACGGCAGGAGCAGGTGCTCGTTGCGGTGCCACTTGTGCAACCGGCGCTGGGCTGGACGCCGGTGAAGTGGTGGGGGATTGACAGGCAGCGAGCGTGACGGCAAAGAGGGGGAGCGTCAGGCAGCGGAAGTACC
>JAYVOV010000645.1:0-41907 GCA_043757735.1 Burkholderiaceae bacterium | reverse complement strand
GGCGTGAGGCCCGCATCGTTGCCGGTGCCGGGCACTGGGTGCAGTACGAAGCGGCCGATGCGATCAACCAGATGCTGCTCGACTGGTTGGCGGCGGGTCCGGTCCGGGCCGGCGGCTGATCGCCAGACGGACCTGCTCAGAGCCTTGGCTGCAGCAGCATCGCCAGAACGGTCACCGCGACGACAGCCAGCACGCTGGCCGCGCCGGCCAGCAGCAGCAGCCAGCGTCGCGCCCGTCGGATTTCGGTGATCAGCGCCTGAGCCCAGGGCGGCGACTCTTCGTCGCGCCCGGGTGCGGCGCTTCGGGCAAGCACCGCATGGATCAGCCGGGGAATCTGCGGCAGGGTCTGCGCCCACTGGCTGGCCTCCCGTTCGAGCCGGTCTTTCAGGGCGGCCGGGCCGATCCGCTCCATCATCCAGCGCTCGAGAAACGGCTTGGCAGTGACCCAGAGGTCCAGGTCTGGATCGAGCTGGCGGCCCAGGCCCTCGATGTTGAGCAGGGTCTTCTGGAGCAGCACCAGTTGCGGCTGAATCTGGACATCGAACCGGCGCGAGGCCTGGAACAGACGCATCAGCACCAGCCCCAATGAGATGTCTTTCAGGGGGCGGTCGAAGAAGGGTTCGCAGCAGGCGCGGATGGCCGATTCGAGTTCTTCGACGCGGGTATGACGCGGGACCCAGCCGGACTCGACATGGAGTTCCGCCACCCGGCGATAGTCGCGGCGAAAGAACGCCAGAAAGTTCTGTGCCAGGTAGTTCTTGTCGAACTCCGACAGCGTGCCGACGATGCCGAAGTCCAGCGCGATATAGCGGTTGAAATCTTCGCCGGGACCGCCCACCAGGATGTTGCCCGGGTGCATGTCGGCGTGAAAAAAACCATGGCGAAACACCTGGGTGAAAAAGATCTCGACGCCCTCGCGCGACAGTTTCTTCAGATCGATCCCGGCTTCGCGCATCTCCGCTATGCGTCCGATTGGAATGCCATGCATGCGCTCCATCGTCAGCACGTTTACCGCGCAGGCGTCCCAGTACATCTCGGGGATGCGCAGCAGGGTCGAGCCGGCGAAGTTGCGCCGCAGCTGATTGGCGTTGGCGCCCTCGCGGATCAGATCGAGTTCGTCGTGCAGGTAGTGATCGAATTCGTTGATGACCTCCAGCGGGCGCAGGCGCCGGGCATCGGCAGAGACGCGGGTCAGCAATGAGCCGAAGCTGCGCAGCAGCGAGAGGTCGCGCTCGATGATGTGCGCCATGCCGGGGCGCAGCACTTTGACCGCGACTGGCCGGCCATCGTGCAGGCGGGCGAAATGCACCTGTGCGATCGAGGCCGACGCCACTGGTTTGGCGTCGAACTCCGAATAGACGTCGGCGATCCGGCGGCCCAGGCCGCGCTCGATTTCGATGATCGCCTGATCACCAGGAAAGGGCGGCACCCGATCCTGCAGCCGAGCCAGTTCATCGGCGACGTCCGACGGCATCAGGTCACGCCGCGTGGAGAGCACCTGGCCGAATTTGACGAAGATCGGCCCCAAGCTCTCCAGCGCCTCGCGCAGCCGCTCGCCGCGCGGCGTGTCGAGACGGCGCCCGAAGCGCAGCAGTCGGGCGAGCGCGAGTGAACCGCGTGTGCCCAAGGTGGCAGCGGCGCCGGTGGCGGCGATTTCGTCCAGGCCATGGCGCCAGACGACATAGGTGATTCGAGCAAGGCGAAGTAGGCGCACCGGCAGATTCTATGTCAGCGTTGCCCGACCCCCGCTTTGCAGGGGATGAACCGGCCGCTCCAGACGGAACACGCTTAACATCTGCGTTTTGCCGCTGCCCCAGGGTTTTCAGCCATGTCCCGACTTGTGCCGCCGGTGCTTTCCGGCGCGATGATCTTCCTCTTGAGTGCTTGCGCGGGCCTGCCGGCCGGCAAGGCGCCGGAAGCCGCCACCAGAGCGCCGGCGCTCGCGCCAGCTGCGCAGAGCGCCGCCACACCGGCTGCGGGGCCCGGCACCTTGCCCGGGACTGCTCCCGGCATCGAGCCTGGCACGGTGCCGCCGGCCAATGGCGCTACGCCGCCGGTTGCAGGCGCCACGCCGCCCCGTCCGGCCCCGTTGCCGCCGGGTGCCCGGCCGCCGTTCGCCGAAGTGGTCAAGGATGCCCGCCGTGTCGAGGGGCTGTTCACGCTCTGGCAGAAGGACGAGAAGGTCTGGCTGGAACTCACCCCCGCACAGTTCGACAAGCCCTATCTGCTCGCCCTGACGCGGCTCAGCGGCCTGGGCGAACGCGGCCTGTATCCGCACTGGACCCTTGGCCGTCATGTGGTGGCATTTCGCAAGGTCCATGGCAATGTCCAGCTGCTGGCACGCAATACCCGCTTCGACGCCGCGGGCGATCCGGGTCTGGCACGGGCGGCCCGTCTGAGCTTTTCGGACAGTCTGCTTGGCTCGGCGGCGCTGGCCAGCGCCGAACATCCGGAACGCAAGTCTGTCCTGATCGAACTGTCTTCGATTCTGCTTACCGACATGCCGCAGTTGTCGCGCAGCCTCGAGGCGCAGTTCCGGATCGGCTATTCACTGGATGCCCGCAACTCCTTCTTCAAGCCGGTACGAGCCGAGCCTGACGCCGCTGTGTTCGAGGTGACGGCGCACTATGCCGTGCCGCGCCTGCCCGCGCCGCCGGCCGGCCCAACGCCATCTGGCACGGCCGTGCCCACCACCCCGCGCAATCTCGAAGACGGGCGCAGCTTTTTCGTCGACTACCAGTACAGCCTGGCGGCACTGCCCGAGCCGCTGATGGCGCCCCGCAAGGCCGATCCGCGGATCGGTCATTTCGTTCAGTCGAGCTTCGATTTCGGCAATCCGCTCGCGCGCGAGCCGCGCCGTTATTGGATCAACCGCTGGCGGCTCGAAAAGAAAGATCCGTCTGCAGAAATCTCAGAGCCGCGCAAGCCGATCGTCTTCTGGATCGATCGCAACACGCCGCAGCGCTACCGTCAGGCGATCGCCGAGGGGGTGCTGGAATGGAACAAGGCCTTCGAGAAGATCGGTTTTCGCAATGCCATACAGGCGCCGATGGAGCCCGAGAACGCGCCGATGGACCTGGCCGGCCTGAAGCATTCTTCGGTGCGCTGGTTCCTCGACAGCGATGAAGGTGCACTGGCGGTCGGACCCTCGGTGGTCGATCCGCGGAGCGGCGAGATCATCGATGCCGACATCGCCATTTCGGACAACTGGGCGCGCCTGGTGCGCCGCGTGGCGCGCGAGCAGACGGCTACGCTCGGTCGGCCGGCATCCGAGCGCGACCATACGGCTCACGATCACGATCGCAGTCTGGGCGCGGGCGGGCTGGCGTCGGCGTGCAGCTACGCCGATGACGCGATGGCCGAACTGGACTTCTCCCTTGCCCTGCTCGAAGCCCGCGGCGATCTGGTCGCGGACGGCGCCCAGGCCGACACGATCGTTGCGCAGGTGCTCAAGGACGTGGTCATGCACGAGGTGGGCCACACCCTCGGGCTGCGGCACAATTTCAGGGCCTCGCTGTCGGTGCCGTTTGAGCGCTTGAGCGACCCCGCGTTCACCAGCAGCAATGCGCTGTCGGGGTCCGTCATGGACTACAACGGCTTCAACCTGCCGCTCGAGGATGAAAAACTCGGCAACCTGGCCATGGGTTCGCTCGGTCCTTACGATTATTGGGCGATCGAGTACGCTTATCGCCTTTTGCCGCCGGAAAGCGAAGACGAGGCGCTGGCGCGTGTTGCCGGTCGCGCCGGCGAGCCAGGGCTGGCTTACGGAACCGACGAAGAGGCCGCGGCCGGGTACGATCCGCAGGTCAATCAGCGCGACCTGGGCGATGACCCTCTGGCCTACGCCAGCCGTCGTCTGAAGCTGTCGCGCGAACTCTGGCAGCGGCTGCAGACCCGGACGCTGTTGCCCGGCACAAGCTACGGCGTGCTGCGGCAGAACTTCGAGAGCGGGCTGCGCCAGTTCGACCTCGCTGCCGACCTTGCCGCCAAGTTCGTGGGCGGCGTCAGCTATTTCAGAGATCTCGCCGGAGACACCCGGCCCTCTTTCGTGCCGGTGCCGGCCGCACGCCAGCGCGAGGCCCTGGCGCTGCTCGCGCGCGAAGTGCTCTCGGAGCAGGCGCTGACGTTCGACCCGGCGCTGGTTGCACGGCTGTCGCAGAACGCGCTGGACCGTGGTTACGCGGCACCGGCGCTGCCGGGTCTGCCGCAGACGGTGCTCGCGCTGCAGCGTCGAATGCTCGACCGCCTGTTGGGCGATGCGGTGCTGGCCCGGGTCCAGGAGAGCGAGTCCACGCTGGCGCAGGGCGCGGACCGGCTGCGCATGCCCGAACTCTTCGATGTCCTGCGCGCGGCGATCTGGCAGGAGCTGCCGGCCGGCACCGATATTTCCGTGTCGCGCCGGATGCTGCAGCGTGAGCATGTCCGCAAGCTGGTCGGCCTGCTGCTGCGGCCGGCGTTCAGCGTGCCGGCCGACGCGCGCTCGCTGGCGCGCAGCGACGCGCTCGTGCTGGCCGAACGAATCGGCTTGGCGTTGCGGGGCCGTCAGTTGTCGCGGGAAGCGCGTGCGCATCTGGACGAGACCCTGGCCACTCTGAGTGATGCGCTCAAGGCGAGCCTTAATCGCAGCGCCAGCTGAGGCCGACTATTCGATGCGCACCCGGCTGGTGATCATTTGAACCGCCACGCCAGTGCTGTCGAGCGACGGCACGGCCTCGAAGCGCGGGTCGACATCGAAGGCGATGTCGCCATCGGGAGCGGGCTGGCCGGTGGCCGATGCCCGCGAAAAGTCATATCGGTCACGGTCCATCAGGTGCGACGGCGTGACCCGCGACAGCGATGAAAAGATGTTCTCGACCCGCCCTGGGTAGCGCTTTTCCCACTCGCGCATCAGCTGCTTGATTTCGCGCCGCTTGAGGTTTTCCTGGGAGCCGCACAGGTTGCACGGGATGATCGGGAATTCACGCCAGCGGGCGTATTCAATCAGGTCCTCCTCTTTCACGTAGGCCATCGGCCGGATCACTACATGGCGGCCGTCGTCGGAGACCAGGCGCGCCGGCATCGCCTTGAGCTGGCCGCCGAAGAACATGTTGAGGAAGAAGGTTTCGAGGATGTCGTCGCGGTGGTGGCCCAGCGCGATGCGGGTGGCACCCAGTTCGCTGGCAACCCGATACAAAATGCCCCGGCGCAGGCGTGCGCACAGCGAGCACATGGTCTTGCCCTCGGGAATCACGCGCCGCACGATGCTGTAGGTGTCCTGATTCTCGATGTGAAAGGGCACCTCGAGCGAGCGCAGGTAGGCCGGCAGGATGTCCTCCGGAAACCCTGGCTGCTTCTGGTCGAGATTCACGGCGACGATCTTGAAGTCGATCGGTGCGCGCTGGCGCAGCGTGAGCAGAAGGTCGAGCAACGCATAGCTGTCTTTGCCGCCGGACAGGCAGACCATGACCTTGTCGCCCGCGCCGATCATGTCGAAGTGGGCGATTGCTTCGCCGGTGAGGCGCAGCAGCCGCTTGTGCAGCTTGTTGTGTTCGAAGGCCTGCTTTTCAGGGGTCACGACGCGCTTCCTCTCGGCTCAGACGCCAGGCCTGAATCGCAGCACTTCGACGCCGACGCTGCGGCAATCGGGATACACATCGGGCTTCTGGGTACGCACCCGAACGGCGCGCACCGAGTGCTGCCCCAGGCAAAGCGCGACGATGCCGTCGATCAGGGTTTCCTGGAGGTTGAAATGGCGCGAGCGCGCCAGTTCGGTCACGCCGCGACGGATGAAGTCGTAGTCGAGCACTTCTGACACTTCGTCGTTGATCGGGGTCGAGTGGGCCATCGAAACGAACAGATCAACGTCGATGATCACGCGTTGCGGTGCCGCGCGTTCGAAGTCGTGGAACCCGATCGACAGATCGAGTGAAAATTCGTGGAGAAAAAGCCGCCGGCAGTCGGCCAGTCGGACATCGAGGAACTCTGTCACTTTGGGGTATCCCGGGTCAGGAACATCACGTCGCGCGGCAATGCGATCAGATGCTGGCCGCCATCGACTGTCAGGTTCACGCCGGTGATGGCCGGCGCGTTGGCCAGGAACACCACCGCCGAAGCGATGTCCTGGGGTGTGGAGGAGCGGCCCAGGGGGGTCTGGCGGTGCGCGCGTTCGAAGCCTTCGATCGTCTGATCGCCCGACGGCAAAGTAATGCCCGGGGAAACAGCGACCACGCGCAACACGGGCGCGAATGCCATTGCCAGCATCTGGGTGGCGCTGTGCAGAGCGGCCTTGGACAGGGTGTACGAGAGAAAGTCGGGATTCAGGTTCTCGAGCTTCTGGTCGAGCACATTGACGACCACGCCCGCCGCGCCGGCCGCGGCAGTCCCCGCCGTGCCCGCCGTGCCCGGGGCGCCCGCTGTGCCGGCGCCGCTGTGCAGCGCGTGCAGGCGTCGGGCCAGCAGCAGCGGCGCGCCGAGATTGGGCGCCATGTGCTGCTGCATGACCCGATAACTGAAGCTCTCTGGCCGGTCGGGGTCGAACCGCGAGGCGTTGTTCACCAGGCAGTGCAGGGCGCCGAGCTGTTCGCACGCGGTGTCGAAGAGGGCCGATACCGAGGCTTCGTCGGCGAGATCGGCCTGAATGGCTACCGCCTGCCGGCCGAGCGCTTCGATCGCGGCGACGGTTTCCCAAGCTTGCTGCGCGGAGCGGCCGTAGTGAATGGCGATGTCCCAGCCGTCGCGAGCCAGCGCAAGCGCGATCTCGCGCCCCAGGCGCCGTGCACCGCCGGTGACCAGCGCCCGTCGTGCCGATGTTGGCATTGCGGTTTCGCTCATGCGCGGTGCCGTGGCGGGGTGGTGGCCAGGAACCAGGCCTGGCGATTGAACGGAAAGGGTGTGGGCACGGCGCAGCGCATCACGGAAGGGCAGTTAGTTTAGCGGGATTCCCGAGCCGCACCCTTTGGCCCTCGTAGAATGCGGGTCATGCGTCAACACGCGGTGCTACCCCAACCGACACCCGAAGCCCAGGCGGCGAGCCGGGCATTGGCTGAGCTTATCGCCGAGCGCATCCGCGCGCAGGGCGGGTGGATCGCCTTCGACGCCTATATGGCGATGGCGCTCTACGAGCCTGGCCTGGGCTACTACGGCGGCGGCAGTCGCAAGCTTGGCGCTGCGGGCGATTTCACCACCGCGCCCGAGCTCTCCGATCTCTTCGGCGCCTGCCTGGCCGGTCAGTGCGCGCAGTGGTTCGAGTCCTGCGATCACCGGGTGATCGAGTTCGGCGCCGGCAGCGGCGCGCTCGCGGTCCAGGTTCTGGGCGAGTTGGAGCGGCTCGGGTTTGCGGACACCGAATACCTCATCATCGAACTGTCCGGCGAGCTGGCGGCCCGCCAGCGTGAACGCATCGCCCGCGAACTGCCCGCGGCGCTGGGGCGCGTGCGCTGGCTGTCGGCGTGGCCCGAGCGCTTCGACGGTGTGGTGCTCGCCAATGAACTGCTCGACGCGCTGCCGGTCCGCGCCTTCCAGGTGATCGCCGGTGCCGGCGGTGAACTGCCGCGGGTGATGGAGCGGGGCGTGCGGTTGCGGGCGAACGAGCGTACGGTGGCGACGAGCGCGGCGGCGGTGAACGAAGCGGCGACGAGCCAAGCTGCGGTGAACGAAGCGGCGACGAGCGAAGCGGCGACGCCCGCCTTCGAATGGGCGCTGCGCCCGGCGCAGGCAGACTTCGCGAAGCGGGTGCTCGAGCGCCTCGAGCAGGCCCGGCCCGATCAATCCGCCGGGGGATCGCCCCCAGAATGCGCCGCTTATGCCGGCGAGATCGGCGAACAGGCCGAACACTGGGTGACCGAGGCCGCCGCCCGCCTGGCGCGCGGCGCGATCCTGCTGATCGACTACGGATTTTCGCGTCCCGAGTACTTCCATCCGCAGCGTTCGATGGGCACCCTGATGTGCCACTATCGCCACCATGCGCATGGCGATCCGTTTTATTGGCCCGGCCTTCAGGACATCACCGCGCACGTCGACTTCACCGCAATCGCGCAGGCAGCCGCGCGTGGCGGATTGAGCACGCTCGGCTTCGTGTCGCAGGCACGACTGCTGACCAGCCTGGGCCTGCTCGAGCGGCTGGCCGATCGTCACCGGGCTTTGACCGCGAGCAAGGGGCCTGGCGATCAGCTCGCCTGGGCGCGCCAGACGCAGGCGGTTCAGACGCTGCTGTCAGAGGCCGAGATGGGCGAGTTGTTCAAAGCGGTCGCGTTCGGGCGCGACGAAGAGCAAGTTCCGTTCGGGCGCAACCAAGTGCCAGTTCCGGTCGGCTTCTCGCGGGGCGATCGCAGTGCGCGCCTGCTCGAATCATGATCCGCTGGCTGCTGGTCACTGTGCTTGCACTGGTGCTGTTCTCCGGCCTCGCGCCCTGGCTGCGTCGCCTGGGAATGGGCCGTCTGCCGGGCGACCTGAATTTTCGCGCCTTCGGCCGCGACTGGTCCCTGCCGATCGCGTCGACCGTCGTGCTGTCGATGATCGCCGCCGCCATCGCGCAACTGATCTGAATCCCATGAACAGCGCTCAGGCGGATCCTCAGACCGCGCCGCCGGTGGCGAGCCTGCGCGTCAATCTGGGTTGTGGCGGCAAGCGGCTGGCGGGGTACATCGGGCTCGATCGCTATCCAACGCCCGCGGTCGATGTGCTGGCCGACCTGACCCGGGCGCTGCCGTTCGGCGATGCCACGGTCGATGAAATCCTGCTCGACAATGTGATCGAACACATGCCGGACATTGCGGCGGTGATGCGCGAGTTGCACCGGATCGGCCGTGACGGCGCGCTGATCGTGATCCGGACGCCGCACTTCACGAGCCTGGCATCGTGGCGCGACCCCACGCATCTGCATCACATGTCGTATTTTTCGATGGACCACTTCGAGCGGCCCGGTGTGGCCCACTACACCTCGGGGGGCCGCGCTTTCGAGGTGATCGAGCGGCGCCTGTCGTTCGGTGGCCTGATGGGCCAGATCGGTCGGCTCATCTTCAAGATCAGCCCGCTGGCCTATGAAAAGCACTGGTGTTTTGTGTTCCGGGCATCGACGCTCAGGTTCAAGGTGCGGGTGATCAAGGCCTGAGTCACTGCCGATTCGGCGGTGCAACTGGCGCGCCGGGCATGCCGGGCACGATCGGCGCGCATGAAACCGTTCAGTGTCCGTCCGGTTCGTCCGGTTCGTCCGGTTCGTTCAGCGTCTGCGCGATGGCGCGGCAGCGCGCGTCGTGAACCCGCTGGCCGATCGCCTCGCCGCGCAGACCCTGGGCGGCGGCGCTGGCGGCGATCTTGCCGGCATCCACTGACAGCGCCGCCGTCAAAGCCTGGCGCATGCGCGGCGACTGCGGGTAGTGCCGGTCTTCGAAACCCAGGCGACCGCGCGCGTCGGCCTCGCACGCGGCCAGGACCGCGTCCAGACGTGCCGGGCGGCGCAGGGCATCCATGCGTTCGAGCAGGGTCAGCAGAGTCTTTGGCCGCAGTTCGGCGCACTTGTGGATCAGGCCATGTTCGCGGGCCACGATGCGGGCGAGATCGCGCACTTCCGCAGGCGCACGCAGTCGCGCGCACAGGGTTTCGACCAGACCCACCGAACGCGCCTCATGGCCGATGTGGCGCGGCAAGATATCGGGCGGCGTGGTGCCTTTGCCCAGATCGTGGGTGAGCGCCGCGAAGCGCACCGGCAGCGACACGCCGGCCCGCGCGGCCGCCTCTAGAACCATCATCACATGCACGCCGGTATCGATCTCGGGGTGGTATTCGGCGCGCTGCGCCACGCCCCAGAGCCGATCGAGTTCAGGCATCAGGCGGGCCAGGGCGCCACACTCGCGCAGCGTCTCGAAGAGCCGGGACGGACGCGTTTCCATCATGCCGCGGGCCACTTCCTGCCAGACCCGCTCGGGCACCAGCGCGTCGACCTCGCCGCTGTCGACCATCGCGCGCAGCAGGCTCATGGTTTCGGGCGCGATCGAAAAGTCGGCGAAGCGCGCCGCGAACCGGGCCAGCCGCAGGATGCGCACCGGATCTTCGGCGAAGGCCAGTCCGGTGTGGCGCAGCACCCGGGAATGCAGGTCGGCCAGGCCGCCGAGGGGATCGATCAGGGTGCCATTGGCCGCGCGCGCAATGGCATTGACCGTGAGATCGCGGCGCCGAAGGTCATCTTCCAGGGAGACATCGGGCGCGTAGTGAAAGACAAACCCCTTGTAGCCGGCGCCGGTCTTGCGTTCGGTGCGCGCGAGTGCATATTCTTCATTGGTGACCGGATGCAGGAATACCGGGAAGTCTTTGCCGACCGGGCGAAAACCCTGCGCGATCAGCGCCTCGGGCGTGCCGCCCACAACCACCCAGTCGCGGTCTTGCACCGGCAAACCCAGCAGTTCGTCGCGCACGGCGCCGCCGACGCAGTAGATTTTCATGGCGCTGCGGGCGACTCAGTCGCGGCTGCGCCGATAGGGTTCGTCTTCAGCGACGAAGGTTTTTTCGGCAAGTGCAGCGCTGGTCCATTCCTGCATTGCGGGCAAGGCGAGCACGCTGGCGCAGTAGTCCTGGCAGACGGCGGGCAGCGCAATCACGTGGGTCTTGAATCGCGAGACGACTGGCGCGAAAAACGCATCGGCCGCACCGAACGAACCGAACAGGAACGGCCCGCGCGCGGCATGCGCTGCGCGCAGACCCGACCAGATCGCCACGATACGATCGATGTCGTCTTGCACCCGAAGATTCCAGCCGTGGTCAGGCAGGCTTGCCTCGATGTTCATCGGCATCTGCTGACGCAGGGCCGAAAACCCGGAATGCATCTCGGCGCAGATCGAGCGCGCCCGTGCCCGATCGCCAGGCGCCGAGGGCCAAACGCCATGCATCGGAAAACGTTCGGCCAGGTACTCGACAATGGCGAGGGAGTCCCAGACTGTGATTTCGCCGGCGACCAGCACCGGTACGCGGCCGGCCGGCGTCACCTTCGAGATCTCGTCGTGGAAGGCCGGCGAGAAGCGCACCTGTTGCTCCTTGAAAGCGATGTCGAGCGCGCGCATCAGCAGCCACGGCCGCAGCGACCACGAGGAGTAGTTGCGGTTGGCGATATAGAGCGTGAGGCTGGTGGGCATGGCTGCTCGCGGCGTGGATTCAGCGGCGTGCGCGTGCCTGCTGCATCGCCAGGCGTGAACCATGCCGACCAAGCCAGGCCGGCGCGACCGAGGCCAGCGGCGTGAGGGTCAGGCCGAGGTCGGGACTGATCGGCCCGCTCGCGACGTTGTCGATGCGCATGGAGTCGAAATTGTCGGACGACATCAGTGGCTTTGGCAAAATACCGAGCACGCCGGCCTGGATCTGGCCCAATGTGAACGGCAGCGCCCAGATCGGGCGCACGTGGCCGCTCCACCGGCCGACCAGTTCGACCATCTCACGCAGCGTGAACACCTGGGGCCCAGCGACTTCGTAGGTCTTGCCGATGGTGGCAGGGCGCTGCAGCGAGTGGACGATGGCATCGGCCAGATCACCGACGAACACCGGTTGGAACCGGGCGTCGGCGCGTGCCAGGGGCAGCAGCGGGAACAGTCTGAGCAGCTTGGCGAAGAGGTTGAGGAATTGGTCCTCGGGGCCGAACACGACCGAGGGGCGCAGGATGGTGAAATCGAGGCCGCTGTCGCGCACCACCTGTTCGCCGTCGGCTTTCGAGCGCAGGTACATGGAAGGCAGCGTGGCGCGATCACCTCCGGCGCCCAGCGCCGAGACATGGACCAGTCGGGGCACGCCGGCCCTGACGCAGGCCTGGGCAAGCCGCCGAGGCAGCTCGACATGGGCCTGCGCAAAAGCGGGCCCATAGGGGGTGCCGCGGCCGCTATGGAGCACGCCGACCAGGTTGACCACCGCGTCGCAGCCGGCCAGTGCGGCTTCGAATTCGGGGCTGTTCAGACCCATCTGGATGACTTCGACGGTGGGCAGCGGCAGCAGATGGCGGGCCCGTTCGCGGCGCCGGGTGGGCACCAGGACTCTGATCCCGCGCGCCGACAATCGGGCGGCCACATGGCTGCCGATGAAGCCGGATCCACCGACGATGAGGACGCGAGAAAGACGCATGGGTGCAGGGAAATATCAGTTGAAGGAGTGAACGTGAAAGTAACGCGACCGCCCGGTCAGGGCAGCTCGGTGGGCCGCATCACGGCTGGCGAAACAGTGCCCAGGCGCTGCTTGAGCGACTGCGGGTGGCCGGTCATGAGGGCGCTGTAGAAAGTGGCGTTCGACAGCACCTTTTTGACGTAGTCGCGGGTTTCGGCAAACGGGATGATCTCAGCGAATGCCGCGCCGTCGAGCACACCGGCCAACTTGCTGCGCCACTGCCGCGGCCGCCCCGGGCCGGCGTTGTAGCCGGCCGAGGCCAGCAGGGCCGAACTCTCGAGATCGTCGTGCACGGAGCGCAGGTAGAAGGTGCCGAAGCGCAGGTTGGTGTCGATTTCGTTGAGCTGCTCGATGCGGAAGTCGGCAACACCCAGACGGCGGGCGATCCAGCGCGCGGTGGGCGGAATGATCTGCATCAGTCCCTGGGCACTGGCCGAGGAGCGGATATCCATGATGAAACGAGACTCCTGGCGGATCAGGCCGTATACCCAGGCTGGATCGAGCCCGCGCTCGGCGGCGGCGGCTTCGAGCTGCGCGCGAAAGGGGGTCAGGAACCGCAGGCTGAAGTCATGCTCGGTGCGGGTGCGGTCGGCGGTGTTCACGCAGCGATCGAGCACCCGCCGTTCGCAGGCAAAACGGGCGGCGGCCAGCAGTTGCCGGTCGGAGAGCGTGCGAAGCTGGAAGTTCCACTCCCTGTTGCCTTCGGGCCGCATGCCCATCTGGTAGAAGCGCAGGGCCCGCGCGAAGCCCGCATTGGCGGCAACTTCGGCCACTTCCTCCGGCGAAGACGGCGTCGCCACGCTGGGAATCACGAAGGATTCGCCGAGTTCTTCGCTGGCCAGCTGCCCATAGAAGTGGTATTGCCCGGCAATGCTTCGAAACTGCGTGTCCGCCTGCGGTTTGCGACCCAGCGCATAGTGGGCGCGGGCGTCCCAGTAGATCCAGGTAGGGTCGCGGCGTCCGTCGGGTGACATCTTGTCGATCAGCGCATGCACTGATTTCCAGTCGCCCGCTCGCAGAGCCGCCCGTATCAGCCACGACCAGGTTTCATCGGACGCCTGGGCGGGCAGGGCGTCGCGCAGCCAGCTGCCCTGTACCGGGGCCAGCTTGCGCATGCTGTGGGCACCGATCTGCGCCCAGGCCCAGGCGCGCTCTTCGGGAGGCAGTGCGGCAATGGTTTCGGTATGCAGGGCGGCTGCTTCCGGGTCTGCTCGCGCCAGCGTGCCCAGCGCAATCACTGCCACGTCGCGATTGACGCCGGCGGTGAGCACCGTTGCCGGACGCTGCAGCGCGGCTTCTACAGCGCCCACCTGGATGTCGAGCAGCGCGCCGAGCCGGCGCACCGACCCGGCCGAGCCGTTCTCGAGCGCGAGCTTCAGGCGTCGCCAGACCTCGGCCCGCTTGAGTTTTCCGGTGCGTGTCAGTGCCTCGATCAGGGCGGCGCAGCCGTCGCCCAGCTCACGCGGCTGGAACAGCGCTTCGCGCGTTTCTTCGGACATCGCCGCGCCGCGGTCCAGTTGCGCCAGACCGGCGTAGCAGTGCAGCGGCGCTTCATCGCGCAACACCCAGGCTTTGTATTGGGTTTCGAAGCTCGGCCAATCGGCGCGGCGGGCGAGCCGGTATAGCCAGTCGCGGCGGGCGAGATCGGCGATCAGCGGGTTGTCAGTGCCGGCGATGAATGCCTGCGCGTCGGTATCAAGGCTGGGGTCTGGGCTGCCAAAGCGCGGGCTCAGACGCAGCCGCAATCGCCAGTAGTCCAAGTAGCCCTGCAGTTGGGGATCTGTGACTTGGGCGGCGGCGATTTCGAAGCGGTCTGAAGCACCCTGCCCGGCGGCCTCCCGGGCCTTGGCGAACGCGTCTTCGGGGCTGACCGGCGTGGCCTGGACCGGGGCGCGACGCGGCTTGGCGCTGGTCTGGCCGACCAACAGCCCTACAATTGCAGCCATCATCAAGGGCACTAACCAGCGTGGACGAAACATCACGGTTCAGAATAACATGCGCACCGGTCGTCGCGGCTGATCGGGGCGCCGCTCGACGCGCATTGCGCGAGCGCCGAGCGCGGCTCGACAGTGACGCGAGATTGCGCGCTGACGATCGCATTTTCAGTGCGGTCGGGGAAGTCGTCGACGACCTGGGCTTGCGCAGCCCGATCGTGGCAGCCTATTGGCCGATGGCGGGCGAACCTGACCCGCGGGCTGCGCTGGATGCATGGCACCGCGCTGGCTGGCTGCTTGTCTTGCCGGTGGTGGTGGCACGCGCCGCGCCACTGCGATTTTGCGCCTGGCAGCCTGGCGAGCCTCTGGTCGATGGCTTGCTGGGCACCTGCCAGCCGCGGGCCTGCGTCGAGCGTTCGCCCGACGTGATCGTGCTGCCCTGCCTGGGGTTTGACGCGCGCGCTTTTCGTCTGGGCTATGGCGGCGGATTCTACGACCGCACGCTCGCGGAATTCGCCAAGTGCGAAAAGAACCCGCACCCGGTGCTGACGATCGGCGTGGCCTACGATGACGCTGAGATTCAAGGGTTCGAGCCGCACACGCATGACCGGGCGCTCGATTGGATCATCACGCAAGCGCGACGCATTCGGCCAGTGCGTTAGCGTCTCGGTGGTCGCGCCACCAGTTCGCGAACTCATTGGGCGGCATGGGGCGGCCATAGTGATAGCCCTGGACCAGATCGCAGCCCAGGCCGTGCAGCACCTTCGCGGTCGCCTCGTCCTCCACACCCTCGGCCAGTGCATGCATCTCGAAAGTGTGCGCCAGGTCGACCAGCGCGTGCACGATCCGCCGATCGCTGGCATCGCTCACCAGATTGCGCACGAATGACTGGTCGATCTTCAGTTCGGTGAGCGGGAACTGGCGCAGGTAGGCGAAGGATGAATACCCGGTGCCGAAATCGTCCAGTGCCAGCCCGCAGCCCTGGTCGCGGATCTCGCGCATGAACTGCAGCGCCGACCGTTCGTGCTTGACGACCGCACTTTCGGTCAGTTCGAGCGTGAGACGCCGCGCGTCGATTCCCCAGGTGGCCAGCGCGTGGCCCACCAGGGTCGGAAAAGCGGAGTCCGCCAATGTGATTGCCGACAGATTGATCGAAATGCATGCGTCGATGCCCTGCGAGGTCCATGTCATCAGGTGGCGCAACGCAGTGTTCAGCACGAACTGAGTGAGCTGCGTCATCAGCCCGCGTTCTTCGCAGATCGACGCGATCAAAGTCGGGCTGACCGTCGTGCCGTCGCTGCGGGTCCATCTCACCAGCGCTTCGGCGCCAGTGCACCGGCCCGTCTTCAGGCAGACCTGCGGCTGGAAGTGGACGTCCAGCTCATTGGCATGGAGCGCCTGGCGCAGCTCGCGTTCGAGGCGGCCGCGGTTGACCAGTTCGATGTCCGAACCGGCCGGCAAGATGAGGATGCGTTCTTCGAGTTGTTCGGCGCGGCCGCAGGCGTCGGCGGCTGCCGACAGCACAGCCATCGGATCCTGGCCGGCATCCGGGTGCCGCCAGGCGCCACCGATCGCGGGTCGCATCTGCACGATCAGCGTGCCGAGTTCGCTTTCGACGTGGATCGGTCGCGACAGGTTGTCGCGCAGTGTCCGGCTGGCCAGTTCGGCCAGCGATTCGCCCGGCAGATCGACCAGCATCACCCAGATTTCGTCGTGCGACGCCAGGGCGTAGCGATCGCTCGGGCGCAGGATGCCCTCGACCCTGCGCATCGCCTCCGCGACAACCCCACGGGCTCGCGGTTCCTGGGCCAGCGCTGAGAGGCGATCTGAACGGTTCAGCGCCACCAGCAGCAGCAGTCCGCGGCGCTTGCTGTGCGCCAGTTCCCGGGAGAACTCGAGCAGCGCACCCGGCGCCAGGCGCGGCGACGCGCTGTCGGTAGAGGCAGCCAATCTGACCCTGGCTTCAGTCATTGGCGACGGCTGCGTGCTCATCGGCGTAGTAGTTGCGCAGCTTCAAGCCGTAGGCGCCCGAAGGCAGGCCGCGCACGATTCGGACAGGTTTCGCGCCGGCCTCGCGCGTCTGCAGAAACAGGTCGCGTTCGATCGGCGTCGCCAGCGGCCGCTTGTCGGCCAGGGTCAGCATCAGCACCTTGGGTTCGAGCCGGCGTGCCCGATTGTGCGACAGCACGACCGCGATCTCACCACTGGACAACTCGACCAGGCCGCCCACCGGAAACACGCCCACCGCCTGCACGAACTGCTCGACCAGCGGTGCATGGAAAGACGAACCTGCCCACTGATAAAGGCTCATCAGCGCATCTTGCGGCGCCAGCGGATTGGCATAGGGACGCGGCGTGATCAGCGCGGCAAAACTGTCGGAGATGCCGGCCATTCGGCCGTAAATGCTGATTTCTTCGCCTTTCAATCCCTTCGGGTAACCACTGCCATCCAGACGCTCGTGGTGCTGAAGAATGCCGAGTTCGACCTCGGGCGCCAGCTGCATACCGCTGCTCAGCGCTTCGAGCCCCAGGCGGACATGCTCCTTGGCGATGCTGTATTCGGCGGGATTGAGCATGCCCGGCTTGTCGAGCAGCGCTCGCGGCAACCTGGTTTTGCCGACGTCGGCGAGCATGCCGATCAGGCCGAGCGATTCGAGCATGTCCTTGGGAAAGCCCAGATGGCGCCCCAGGGCAATCATGTAAAGGGACACGCGCACGCCATGCTGGTAGGTCTGCAGGTGTTCTTCGCGCAGCCGCGCCACCCACATCAGCGCATCCGGGTTGTCGATCATGCTGGCCACCATGTGGCCCACGGAGTCCTTGACCTGCTCGACCTGCGGCATGCGATTTTGCCGGATGTCGGTGAGCAGGGTGCTCAGGATCGTTTCGCCGCTCTCGAATGCGCGACGCGCGCGTGGCATCTCGGCCGCAGCTTCATGCCGATCCGCGTAGACCTCGCGTTTGGTGCCTGGCGGCAGACTCTTTTCGATCTCCCGCTCGAATCTGGCTTCCTGCTCAGTCTTGGCGACCGGTGCATTTTTCACGCGCGCGGCAGATTTGTTCAGAACCCGCCCGAGCAGCGCGTCGAGGATCCGCCGGGGCAAAGACGCGCGGCGTGAGACCGGATCGGCCTGTTTAGCCGTCTGGCGCACGAAACGCCGAAATCGGTCGCGGGTGTCGGTGGAAATCCGCACGTCCGAGCGCACGCGGTAGGCGCGCTGAGTGACCGGTCTGGCGGGCGGCTCGCTGGCGCTCGAGCCGGCGGGCGTGCCGGTGTCGACGGTGGACTTCTTATCGAGCGGCGGCAACCAGGATGCTTGCGGTGGCATCGGGGATGCTTCGGCTTCGTCGAGCGCGTGTTCCGCGTCGCGCAGTGACTTGGCCCGATCCGGCGTGGGTGCCTCCGGGGCACTCCGGCAATTGGGGTTGAATGGGCCTGCGGATTTCTCGGATGCCATGGCTGGCGCGTTCGGCGTGAAGCCCCGCGAACGGCCGGGATGCTCGGTATCGGTGCCGGGGAGAGTCGGCGCACACAAGGCGTCGCCGGCGCGCCGCAACTGCGCCACGGCGTCGGGATTCGACATCTCGAGATCGAGATACACATGACGGCAGTATTTCTGCAGCGTCGTGAGTTCAACCACGCTGTCGACGAGGAAACCCTGAATTAGAAAGGGTGTGTCGAGCCACGGGCGGTCGAGATCGACCACAAAGAGTCCCTGCTGCAGCAGTTCGACAGAAATTCTGTGCCGGCGCGGGCCAACGAGAGGCTCAGTGCTGAGCGACTCTGACGCGGGGGGTTGGGATCTCGCATTCACACGACCGATCATAGCGAGCGGCCCGGCGCAGGACTAACGAAAATGGTTGCCCGGTTTGGCCGGCGCCGCAAGACCCGACCGGCGGCTCCTGCCGCTCATTGAAAGGCGGGCATGTGACGTTGCTGCGCCGCAGGCAAACCGATCAGCGGCCGCAGGCCCGCCACAACGCCAGCGCGGGACCCGACTGATTCAAGGTGTAGAAATGCAGGCCTGGCGCGCCGCCCGCCAGCAGACGCTGGCACATCGCGGCCACCACATCGTGGCCGAACTGGCGGATCGAATCACGGTCGTCGCCGAAGCCGGCCAGACGCTGACGGATCCAGCGCGGGATCTCGGTACCGCAGGCATCGGAGAACCTGGCCAGCTGGGTGTAGTTGGTGATCGGCATGACACCGGGCACCAGCGGTACGGCGATGCCGGCCGCGACCAGTTCGTCGCGCAGGCGGAAGTAGGCGTCGGCGTTGTAGAAGTACTGGGTGATCGCGCAGTCGGCCCCGGCACGCAGTTTGGTGATCAGTGCGCGCAGATCGTCCTGGAACGAGCGGGCTTGCGGATGAACCTCCGGATAGGCGGCAACTTCGATTCGGAACCAGTCGCCGCTGACCTCGCGAATGAAGGCGACGAGGTCGCTGGCATAGCGGAAGTCGCCATGATCGACCATGCCCGAAGGCAGGTCACCGCGCAGGGCAACCACCCGCCGGATGCCGTGCGAGCGGTACAGATCGAGAAGCTCCTGCACCGATACACGAGTGGCGCCGATACAAGACAGGTGCGGGGCTACCGCGTGACCCTCATCGGCGATCTCGAGCACGGTCGCCAGCGTCTTGTCGCGGGTCGCGCCGCCCGCACCATAGGTGACCGAGAAGAACCCCGGGCGCGCCTGTGCGAGTGCGACCCGCACGCCCTTCAGCTTGTCCGCGCCCTCGGGTGTGTTGGGCGGAAAAAATTCGAAACTGACCTCTGATGTCATGATCGTTTCCTGGTTTGCCGTGGCACTTGCTTCAGGGGCCTCGGCGAGCTTGCATGAAAAATTCGCGGTTGCCGTCGCCACCCGCGAGTTCGCTGTCGAACCAGCCGAGGCGCCGCCAGCCGCTCTCATCGGCGCAGCGCTCGATCTTCTCGCGCACCGTCGCGTAAGACGCCGGATCGCGCACCAGACCGCGAGCGTCGAGCCCCGCTGGGCCGACCTCGAACTGCGGTTTAACCAGCGCGAGCAGCGTGGCCTGCGGTGCCGCGACCTGCGCGGCAGGCGCGAGCACATGGGTCAGCGAAATGAACGACACGTCGATCACCACCCAATCGAAGCCGCCCTGCGGCATTGCCTCGCCCAGACGTTCGTGCGACAGCTCGCGGGCATTGATGCCTTCGAGGCATTGAACCCGAGGGTCATCGCGCAAACGGGCCTGCAGCTGGCCATGGCCGACCTCGATGCCGACGATCCGCGCCGCACCATGCGCCAGCAGGCAGTCGGTGAAGCCGCCGGTCGACTGCCCGATGTCCAAGGCAATTGCGCCTGCCGGACTGGCGCCCGCCGCCCTCAGCGCGTGTTCGAGCTTGGCGCCGGCACGCGAGGCGTAACGGGTTTCATCCGATGGCGCGACCCGCAATTCGCTCCCGGTGTGGACTGCTTCAGAGGCGCGCTTTACCGGCCGCTGACCGCGGGTATCGGCCACGCTCACCGCGCCCGCGGCAATCAGCCGCTGGGCAGCACTGCGCGAAGCCGCCAGCCCGCGTTCGACCAGCGCCTGGTCGGCGCGCAACTCAGTAGCGGTAGGTGTCGGGCTTGTAGGGGCCCTCGACCGGCACACCGATGTAGCCTGCCTGCTCGCCGCTCAGTTCGGTCAGCGTCGCGTTCAGTTTGCGCAGCTGCAGCCGGGCCACTTTTTCGTCGAGATGCTTGGGCAGCACGTAGACCTTGCCCTTCTCGTAGGCGTCTTGGTGCGACCAGAGTTCGATCTGCGCGATGGTCTGGTTGGCGAACGACGACGACATCACGTACGAGGGGTGGCCCGTGCCGCAGCCCAGGTTCACCAGCCGTCCCTCGGCGAGCAAGATGATGCGCTTGCCATCGGGGAAGATGATGTGATCGACCTGCGGCTTGATGTTGTCCCACTCGTACTGTTTGAGCGAGGCAACGTCGATCTCGTTGTCGAAGTGGCCGATATTGCAGACGATGGCCTGGTCTTTCATGGCCGCCATGTGCCTGCCGGTGATCACATCCTTGTTGCCGGTGGCGGTCACGAAAATGTCGGCCTTGTCGGCGGCGTAGTCCATGGTCACCACGCGATAGCCTTCCATCGCGGCCTGCAGCGCGCAGATGGGGTCTATCTCAGTTATCCACACCTGGGCCGACAGCGCGCGCAGCGCCTGGGCGCTGCCCTTGCCGACATCGCCGTAACCCGCGACCACGGCGACCTTGCCCGCCACCATGACATCGGTGGCGCGTTTGATGCCGTCGACCAGCGATTCGCGGCAACCATAGAGGTTGTCGAACTTGCTCTTCGTGACCGAGTCGTTGACGTTGATGGCCCTGAAGGCCAGTTCGCCGCGTGCCGCCATCTGGTAGAGCCGGTGCACGCCGGTGGTGGTTTCTTCGGTCACGCCGACCACTGAATTGAGCTGACGCGCGTACCAGCCGGCGTCTTTGGCCAGTTGCGCGCGGATCGACTGGTAGAGCGAGATTTCTTCTTCGCTCTTGGGGTGATTGAGCAGGCTCGCATCAGTGGCGGCGCGGGTGCCCAGGTGCAGCAGCAGCGTGGCGTCGCCGCCGTCGTCGAGAATCATGTTGGTGGCCTGGCCGTCGGCCCACTCGAAGATGCGATGGGTGTAGTCCCAGTATTCGTCGAGTGATTCACCCTTGTGGGCGAAGACGGGCACGCCGACTGCCGCGATGGCGGCGGCGGCGTGGTCCTGGGTCGAAAAGATGTTGCACGAAGCCCAGCGAACCTGCGCGCCCAGCGCGGTCAGGGTCTCGATCAGGACGGCGGTCTGGATTGTCATGTGCAGCGAGCCGGTGATGCGCGCACCTTTGAGCGGCTGGCTGGCGGCGTATTCCTCGCGGATCGCCATCAGGCCCGGCATCTCCGTTTCGGCGATGCGAATTTCCTTGCGGCCCCAGCTGGCCAGGGTCAGGTCGGCGACTTTGTAGTCGGAGAATTGCGTGGTCTTGAGAACGGCGGACATGGTCACTCCATCAGAAGGTGATCCATGCACGGCGTTGATCCGCACGGCCGGTGCCGACGAGTCTGCGCACCCGCGCCCAAGAGGGGGGACGCGTTCGGGCTCGCACGCCGTGATGGAATCACGGTTCAGCGAGCGCCGTTGCAAAGTAGCCAACGTCCCGAGCCTGGCGGGCCGGCTTGTGCCGGCGGCCGTTGCAGCGCTCCTCGGGAATCGGTAGATTTTATCCGATTCGCGCCCCGGTGGCTTGCGAGTAGTAGTCGGGCAGTTTGATGCCGTAGGCGCCCACGTGCAGCCCGCGGGCAATCCGCACCCGTTCGCCAGCGCGCACCCGGGTGGACTCGCCGCGGCCGGCTGAGACGGTGGCGGCACCGGCCGATGCGGCGCCGGCGCCCGCTGCGTTCGGCAAAGACTGGCGGCTCGAGCGCAGCGCTTTACCCTGCGGATCAGTCAGTACCAAAACCTTCGACGCTGCAGGGGCATTGACGTTCTGGTCAACGACTACGCCCATGCCGCCACCTGCGAGCTCCACGCTGCTGCCGACCGGAAACAGCCCGGTGGCCAGGGCGAATTGTTCAACCAGGGCTGAATCGAACAGTGCGCCGGACCAGCCGAGCAGCGCCGCCAGCGCATCCTCGGGCGACAGGGGATTGGCATAGGTGCGCGCAGAGGTCAGCGCGCTATAGCAGTCGACGATCGCTGCACAGGCGCCATACAGTCCGATCGCCGAACCCTCGAGCCCGGCCGGATAGCCCGACCCATTGGCACGTTCATGATGTTCGGCGACGCCGCGCAGCACCGACTCGGGCACGGCCGAGGCGCCCGCCAGCAGGGCCAGCGACTCGGCGACGTGTTTCTTGACGCGATCGAATTCGTCGCGGCTCAGGATCCCGGGATGGCTCAGCAGTTCGGGCGGCAGGCGAACCTTGCCCAGGTCGCTGACCATGCCGATGGCCGCGAACAGTGCGATTTCGTCACGTGGCAGGCCCAGATGGCGGGCGAATCGGGCCATCAGCACAGCGGGGGTGGCGGCGGGTCGGTGGCCGAGCGAGCGCTGTTCGTGCATGCGGTCGCACCATAAAATGGCGTCGGGGTGCTCGATCACGCTGCCGGCCAGCGCCTGCATCGCCTCTTCCAGCAATGGCCAGGGCAGTGGCGTGAGATCGCGTGCGGCCCGCACCATCTGGACATCAACGCTGAGAACCAGGGCGTAGGTGCGCCGCGCCTGCGGTACGGCGGCGCCCAGCGAGCCGCCGCTCAGGTGAGTGGTCGAGCCGATCAGGTTGCCGTACAGCGTGCGCAGGCCAGCCATCGATCCAGTGCCCGGCAGCATCGGGCGGCTCGCGCCCGCGATCCACGATCGGGCGCGCTCGATGAGGCCGTAGTCCTGAGCGGCGAGTCCCGCACCGCGGTCGTTGACCACCAGCAGACGGCGCAGCCGCAGCCGCCAGGCACGCGACACCCTCACGTCGTCGCGTGGCTTGGCGGCATGAGGGTGGGCCGGGGCCGTATTGACAGATGCGCTGTCGGCTGCTGTCCGCCTGCCGGCGGCGGCCCCGTCTGCCCTGGGCGCGACGCTGCCGGCCTTGCCGACGCTGGCCTTGCCGACGCTGGCCTTGCCGAAAGCCGGCTCGTCGCTGCTGTCGTCGAAAATGCCAGCCGCGACCCGGATCGGGGACTCAAGTTTCGGGTCCGACCTCGCAGTGTCGATCAGCGCATCGGCGCAGTGTGCGCGCAGCGTCGCCACCTGCTCGGCGTGCAGCAGGTACAGACCACCGGACGGGAACGGCGTGTCGGTCCAGGGCCGATCGAGTTCGACGACGTACATGCCGACGTCAAGCCGCTCCGCGCCGATCCGAAAGACGGTTGAGCCTTCCGGCGCGAGCGCAGGGAATTCGATCTGGTCCAGATCTGCGACGTAGGCTGTGCTCATCTCCAGCATCCTGAGGGTCTGACGTGTCGTGCGGTGCCCGCGCATCCGCGCATCCGCGCGCCGATTGCGCAGGCGCTTCGTCGCGCCGATTGCGCAGGCGCGGGTGCTTGCTCTGCCAGTACACTGAGGCCATGAAAGACCTGCGAAACCTGAGAAAAGCGTATGAAAAGGACGCCTTGGACGAAGATCGGGCTGCGCACGATCCGCTGGCACAGTTCGGCCAGTGGCTGCAGCAGGCGCTCGATGCCGAGGTCCCCGAACCCAACGCCATGACGGTGGCCACCGCTGGCGCCGATGGCCGGCCATCGAGCCGCATCGTGCTGATCAAGAGCTTCGATTCGGCCGGCATCGTCTGGTTCACCAACTACGACAGTCGCAAGGGGCGCGAACTTGGCGCCAATCCGTTCGCCGCCCTGCAGTTCCACTGGGTCGAGATGGAACGCGTGGTGCGCATCGAAGGCCGGGTCAGCCGTGTCGACGCGGCGCAATCCGACGAATACTTCGCCAGCCGGCCGCTGACCTCACGCATCGGCGCCTGGGCTTCCGAGCAGAGCCGGCCGATCAGCTCGCGCGCGGTCCTGGTCGGGCGCGCCGCCGAGTTCGGCTTGAAGTTCGGGCTGAGGCCGCCGCGGCCGCCCCATTGGGGCGGTTTTCGGCTGAGCCCCGACTACTGGGAATTCTGGCAGGGGCGTCCGTCGCGCCTGCACGATCGGCTCAGCTACCGTCTGGACGACGGCGGGCACTGGCACCGTGAACGGCTCGCCCCCTGATATTCGGCCGGTGGCCAGGCGCGCTGCCGTGCGTCCGGCCGCAGTTCACCCCAGCAGATAGTCGAGCACCACCGGCTGGCCGGTGGTGTCAAAAGACAGCCGCTGCTCGGCCGCGCCATAGATGATGTAGTGGGCGATCGCGCCGTTGCTGCGGCTGCCCAGGAAATCGGCCACATTGCCATCGACGTACGCCGCCACATCCGGGTTGTCGCCGAGATACCGGTTGCCGTCGAAGCGCTCGAACGTGGGTCCGGGCGCGCGGCCTTCCCAGACCCCGAACAGATTGAAGTGCTGGAACAAGGTCGCATTGCTCAGGTTCAAGGGCGTGAGGTCGGGCCAGCGTGCGCCATACCAGGTGGCGTCAAACCAGGCGTTGGGCTGACGACCCTGGGCGGCACCGTCGACGAGGTAGTTGGTGCTGGCGGCGCCCAGGCTGATGGTGGTCGCGAGCGCCGGATACTTCCACAGGTAGAACACCGGATCGAACAAAAACGTACCGTCGCGGCCGAGCGCGGGAACGCCGTTGCGGGGCAGCGGGTCGTCGTTTTGCAGACGCCCCGCCAGACTGGCCGAGGCCAGGCTGGCACCGCTCGGGCTGGACAGCGCCACGCTGAAGTCTTCGTGGCGCTCGAAAATGATGTCGCCGGCGACGCCGAAGGAGATCAGCTGCGAAGTCTGTCCGGCAGCAAAGTCCAGGCGCCCGCCCGGCAGGTTCGCTCCCGTGAAGTCGTCCGCGTCGGCGGCGCCGGCGAGCACCGCCCAGGTGACCGAGGCTGGCAGCGAGCGATTGCCCAGCCGTTCCACCTCCACCACCATCGTGCCTTCGGCGTTGCCCTCGCGGCGGTCGATCTGCGGCGCGCCGAAGACGAATTGACCGCCTGCAGCGTCGTCGTCGACGATGGTGATCAGCGTATTCACCGTCAGCAGGTTCACCGCCGCATTGGGCACCAGATTGAAGCTGAAGGTCTCGCTGGCCTCGCTGGTGCGGTCATCGACCAGCGCGAAGCGCACGCTGGCCGACGTGCTGCCGGGGGCGAAGGAGACCGGCCCGAAGGTCGCACGGAAATCGCCTGGCGAGCTGGCGGTGACGTTGCTCGTCGAATAGGTGAGCGTGATCGGCGCGGCGGCCGGCCGATCGAGGCGCAGCACGACATCTACCCAGGGCTCGTACTCGGCGACTCGGACCTGATCGACCGTGAGGTTCGGGCGGCTCGACACCGGCAGGTCGCTGCGGGCGATCGAAACGGAGCCGGTGGCATCGGCCGCGAGGCCTGAGCTTGGCACGCCGAGCAGCACATTGAAGACTTCGAGTGGTTCGGGCTGGCCATCGTCGATCAGCGCGATGTACAGGGTCTGGCTGATCTCACCCGGGGCGAAACTCAGTATTCCGCTGATCGGGATGAAATCGCTGTCCGAGGTGGCGCTTGACCCGGCTGAGCTGTAGGCCACGTAGACCGGGACTGCCGACGGTCGGTCCAGGGTGACCGCGAGCCGTGCCAGCCCGTCGGACTCGCTGGTGTAGACGTCGTTGATCGAGACCATGGGCGCGCCGGGTGGCGCATCGTTGTCGTAGAGCGCGATCAGTTCCCGGTCGGTGGCGAGGTCGAGGCTGATCGGGTTGCTCAGCACCACCTGCAGGGTCTCGACCGTTTCCACCAGGCTGTCGTCGATGATCGGGATCCTGATCGTGCGCACGGTGCGGCCCGGCTCGAAAGACAAGGTGGCGTTGGCGGTGTTCACCGTGCCGACCGGATACAGATCGCTCGAGCTGGCCGTCAGGCCGCTGGCGGCGAAGCGCAGTGTCGCCAGTTCTGTGCCCGGCGCACTCAGGGTGATGGCAAACTCGGCGTAGCCGTCATTTTCATCGATGACCATGGGCTTCATCTGTGCCAGCGGCCGCGCCACCGCCGGTGCATCGTTGGCGCCGATGATCGCGCGCGCGGCCGCCATCGGCAGGGTCGCGAAGGCGGCGCCCGAGAACGCCACCGAGAAGAACTCGTCGCCTTCGGTCAGCGTGTCGTCCAGTATCGGCACCAATAGGGTCTGGACCTGCTGGCCCGGCGCGAACGACAGGCGGCCGCTGTCGGCGAAGTAGTCTTGTCCCGCCTGCGCGGTACCAGCCTGCGTCGCCCAGTCGACGGTGACTGTGCTGGTCGTCGGCTGGCTGAGTGCCACCGTGAAACGGGCCATGCCATCGTGCTCATCGACCGTCATGTCATGGACGACCAGAACCGGTGTGCTGCGCTCGGCGTCGTCGTCATAGACGAAAACCAGGGTCTCCAGCGTGCCCTGCGTGGCGTCGCCGGCGATGCTGGCATTGATGAGAATCGATTCCAAAGGCTCGGCAACGGCGTCGTTGAGCAGCAGGAACGGCAGGTGCGCGCTGGTCTGTCCTGGCATCAGCACGATCGAATAGGCCTGCGGGCCGGCGTAGTCGGTGCCGGAGTTGGCGCCTTGCCAGAGGCTGGAGGTGGCCAGGTTGATCGTCACTGGCTGTGTGGAAGGGCCGCTCAACTGCACGATGACATCGGCATAGGTGTCGGCTTCGCCGACCGGGTCGGCGAATACCCGCAAGGACGGCCTGAGCACCGCCGGCTGGTCGTTGGCTGCGATCACTGCGTAGGCGATGGTGTCGACCAGCACTGCCCCGGCCGATGTTTTCAGCACCAGCGAAAACCGTTCGTCCGATTCGACCAGATTGTCATTGATGATCGGCACGCGCACCGTCCCGATCACCTGGCCGGGCTCGAAGCGCAGGGTCCCGCTGACCGGAACGAAGTCGACGCCTGATTCGGCATTGCCGGCGTCGGTGGTGTAGGTGATCTCGACCGGACCGGCAGCAGGGCGGTCGAGCACGACAGTGAATGCTGCCTGGCCATCGGCCTCGTCGACAGTGAGGTCGCGCATCGACACGAATGGTGACCCGGACAACCGGTCGTTGTCATGAACGAAGATCGTCGCCACCCGCCGGGCCAGCGTGGCATTGATTGCATTGCTGAGCAGAAACTGGAAAGTCTCGAGGGGTTCGGCCTGACTGTCGTTGATGATCGGCACGCGCACCGTGCGGCTGGTGATGCCCGGCTCGAAGCTCGCGGTACCCAGGACAGTGCCGTAGTCCGCGTCGCGGGTGGCGAGCCCGTCGCCATTGGCGTACTGGACGGTGATCCGCTGTGTCGAGGCCTCGGACAGGCGGATCGCGAGGTCGGCAAAACCGCTGGTTTCATCGACATGGACATCGTCGACGAGAATGAAAGTGGTCAAATCTGATCTCCGCGCTGCGGCCTGGAGCCGGGCGCCAGAGGCGCGAACGATCGGCTGGCCCAGTCCAGGAAGGTCAGCAGGGCGACTGACACATGTGCCAGGGCGGGCAATCGGAATCGGTTCATGGGTGCCTCGCGAAGGGGGATTCATCGGGGCTGTCGAGAATCGACGGCTGGTTCAAGGGCGCTGCGCGACCAAGACAGCACGAAGTGTGCCCGAAGGCCGGCAGGTATCCGATTGGTGCGCCCGGATCGAAACGCCGGCCGGGGTCGAGGTGCAGGTCCGGTCGTATGCTTGGCCCATGCAGTCCAGAACCGTTGAGCCCACGCCCGCGTTCATCGAAAACTTGACGCCCCCAGGAGATTCGAACATGCCCCAGACGCTGCCCCATTGGGAAGTCTTCGCGCTGCGCTACGCCACCATCGCCCGCAGACGGATCGAGATGTTCATCAACCATGATCTTCATGATGGCCCGCAGGCGATGGATTATTTCGTCTGGCTGCTGCGCCGCGGCGACGACCTCATCCTGGTGGATACCGGCTTCAATGCCGAGACGGCTGTGCAGCGCAAACGCGATTTCCTGCGCTGCCCGATCGGGTCTTGGGACAAGGCGGGCATTGCGCCGGCGGCGATTCGCGATGTCGTGATCACCCATGCCCACTATGATCACGCCGGCAACCTCGACCTCCTGCCGGGCGCGCGCTTTCATTTGCAGGAGCGTGAAATGCAATACGCCACCGGGAGAGACATGCGTCAGAAGATGATGCGTCACGCCTACTGTGTCGATCATGTCTGTTCGCTGGTGCGTCTGGTATTCGACGACCGGGTCGACTATCACGATGGCGACTGGGAACTGCGCCGCGGCGTGTCGGTGCATCTGGTCGGTGGCCACACCCGTGGCCTGCAGGTGGTGCGGGTCCATACCGCGCGTGGCTGGGTGGTTCTGGCCTCCGATGCCGCGCACTATCTGGAGAACTTCAGCGCGCGCTCGCCCTTTCCGATCGTTGCCGATGTCGGTGACATGCTGCGCGGCCATGATCGACTGGATGCGCTGGCCGAGTCACCTGCGCATGTGGTGCCGGGCCATGATCCGATCGTGATGCGCAGTTACGCGCGCAGTGGTCCGGCCGATCTGGAGATCGTATCGCTCACCGAGCCCTTGACGGGTGGGGTGTCAGGGGCGGCAGCGTGAGTGTCGCGCAGGTTCGGGCCAAGGTTCCCGAATGGCGGTCGATCCTGTTCGTGCCGGCGGACAAGCCGCGATTCATCGAGAAGGCGCACCTTCGTGGCGCCGACGCGATTCAGCTCGATCTGGAAGATGCGGTGGCGCCAGGCGCCAAGCCGGCGGCGCGCGCCGGTCTGCCGGCTGCCATCGCGCTGCTCGAAAGTCGCGGCGTGCCCGTGGTCGTGCGGATCAATCGGGCGTGGCGCGACGCGATGTCCGATCTGGATGCGGCGGTGCGGGCCGGCGTTCGCGCCATCACACTGCCCAAGGTCGAGGATGCCGGCCGTGTTCGAGCGCTCGACGAGGCGATCGGCGAGTTCGAGGCCGAGCGGGGTCTGCCGGCTGGTGCAATAGGGCTGCTGCTGCTGATCGAGAGCCCCGCTGCATTGCCGATGCTCGCCGAACTGGCCGGGTCGTCGCCGCGAGTGATTGCGATGACGCTGGGCCCCGAAGACTATTCGCTGGCGGCCGGCTGCACGACCGATCCGGTGGCCCTGCTCGGCCCGAATCTGGCGGTCGCTCAGGCCTGCGCGGCCCAGGGACTGCTGCCATTGGGCTTCGTCGGTTCGATCGGCGCCTTCGATGACCTCGATGCGTTTCGCCGCACCATCGAGCAGGCGCGCCAGATCGGCTTTCGTGGCGCGGCGGTCATTCATCCGGCGCAGGTGCCGATCCTCAACCAGGCTTTCGGGCCGTCGGACGACGAACTTGCATGGGCGGCACGGGTGGTCGACGCGGCCGCGGCGGCGGGCGCGGGCGCATTCCGGCTCGATGGCCGAATGATCGACCGCCCGATCGTGCTGCGGGCGCAGCGCTGGCTGCGTCAGGGAACTGTTGCCGGTCAGTCAGGGGGCTGATCAACATTTGCTTACAAGTCTTGCAATTTTGCTGTTCACTCCAAGGGCGGTCGTGCGTTGATGCAGTACACCTGTCAAAACCTCTGGAGGACAGCATGTTCCGCAAAACCGCCATCGTCACCACTCTCATCGCGCTCGGTCTTGGTGCCACGGGCGCGGCACGCGCCGCCGATCCAGTCATCAGCGCGGTACTTGGCGCCGGCGCCGGCGCTTTGCTCGGGCAGGCCCTCGGCGGGCGCGATGGCGCCCTCATCGGCGGCGCGCTTGGCGCGGTTGCCGGCGCCTCGGTCGCGTCGGCGCATCGTGCCGGTCATCGCGCGTATGGCTACGGCTACAGCCAAGGTGATCCGGGGTATGGTTATGCCGGCAACGGGCAGCCCGCTGTCATCGTGACGCCTGGCGTAGCGCGCTATCCTGGAGAAGGTGTGCCGGTCTACCCGGCCTATTCCGCGCCGGGCGTGGCACTGTCGTCAGGGGTCTACGGCCAGCCGCAGCCTTACGGCCAGCCGCAGCCTTACGGCCAGCCACTGCCGGCTTACCGCCTGCCGGCACCCGTGATCGTGACACCGGGTCCCGGCGCCTACTACCCCGCGCCGGGCGTGACTCACGCCGATTGGGAGCGTGCCCGCTGGGAGGAGCAGCGCCAGTCGCAGTGGTACGGCGAGCGCGAGCATCGGCATCGGCAGATGCGTGAGCGCCGGCAATGGGAGCAGCGGCAATGGGAGCAGCAGCAATGGGAGCAGCAGCAATGGGAGCCGCAGCAATGGCAGCCGCAGCGCGAGCAGCAGCACCGCCGTCTCTGGCAATAGTCGGCGCCGTGCGACGGCCAGCTACTGGCAACGGCCGGCTGCGAATCCGCTGACCCGTGAGCCTGGCCAGCGCGTTGACCACAGCCGGCGCCACGCACGGAACGCCTGGTTCACCGGCCCGGCCCGGCCCGGCGCAGCCCGGCGCGGCGCGGCCCGGCGCCGGTCTGCACGATCTGAACGTCGATGCGCGGCCTGTCCTTGGCCAGGATCATCCGGTAGCGGTTGAAGTTGCTCGCGTCCGCCTTGCTGCGCGCATCTCGATCATCTTGCCCCAGCGCGCGGCAGTGAGACCATGCCCGATGCCGCCTGCCATCTGGGCCTTCACTGAATCCGGGTTGACCGCCGTTGCGCAGTCGATCGCACATCAGATGCGATGCACCTTGACGGCGACGGGTTGCGCCGCGATGGCGGCGGCAAAGTCGTTGGCGCCGCCGACAGCGCTGTTGTCGATGCCACTGGCTGGCAGCCACCGCCGGTGCGCTCGGCAGCGTCGGGGTGGCGGCGTGGTGGGGTCTACATCCGCGGCGTGGGTCTGCCTGTTGACTGGCAATGTGAATACCCTGCCTTCTCTCCAGAATCGTTGGGGTTGTCCGCCCGGGGTGTCGATCGGCCGCTCGATCCGATCTGCGGACCGTTCAACAACGATAATTGAAGCTCGCAGCGAGCCCGCTGTCCTTTGGAAAGGCGCAAAGCAGGATGCCGATGAACGTTTCTCTGATTGGCGCGCCGACCGACATCGGTGCGGGAACACGGGGCGCAGGTCTTGGCCCGGACGCGCTGCGAGTCGCTGATCTCGCCGCCCGGCTCGACGCGCTCGGCCTGCAGGTGAACGATCTCGGCAATCTCGCGGGACCACACAACCCCTGGCAGGCGCCGGCCGGGGGCTATCGGCATCTGCCGCAAGTCATTCACTGGTGCCGCCTGGTGCATGACGCGGTGGCAGCGGAACTCGCGCGGGGCGCGTTTCCGCTGCTGATGGGCGGCGATCACAGCCTCGCAGTCGGCTCGATCAGCGCGGTGGCTCGTCATTGCCGCACGACCGGGCGCCGGCTGCGCGTGGTCTGGCTCGACGCGCACGCCGACTTCAATACCAGTGCCCTGACGCCCAGCGGCAATCTGCATGGCATGCCGGCCGCCTGCCTGTCAGGGTTCGGGCCGCCGGAACTGGTTGGAATGTCCGATCGAATTCCGGCCGTCGCGCCCGATGAAATTCGCCAGGTCGGCATCCGCAGTGTCGATGCGGGCGAAAAGCGCCTGGTTCTGGCGACGGGCCTGATTGTTCACGACATGCGCCGCATCGATGAAAGCGGGATGCGCCATGTCATGGACCAGGTGCTTGCCGATGTCGGTCCCGACACCCATCTGCACCTGAGCTTTGACGTCGATTTTCTTGATCCTGACATTGCTCCGGGCGTGGGCACCCCGGCGCGTGGCGGGCCCAGCTACCGGGAGGCCCAGTTGTGCATGGAGATGATCGCTGATACCGGCCGGCTGTGTTCGCTCGATCTGGTCGAGCTCAACCCGGCCCTGGACGTGCGCAACCGGACCGCCGAGCTGGCGGTCGATCTGATCGAGTCGCTGTTCGGCAAGAGCACGCTGCTGCGGCCCTGAGTGAACCGCGGGCGGGGTGATCGATCGATCAGCGGCCCGGTGATCGATCGATCAGCCGATCTCGATCACCAGCTTGCCCATGGCACCGCGTGCAGCCAGTTGCGCGATCGCCTCGGCAGCCCTTGCCAGCGGGAAAGTCTGCGATACCCGCGGGTGCAGTCGGCCGGCACGCCAGAGCCGAATAAGTTCATCGACATTGCGCGCGTTGTGCTCGGGCTGCTGTTCAGTGAAGTCGCGCCAATCGACGCCCACCACCTGGCAGACCTTGAGCAGCACGAGATTGGTCGGAATTCTTGGAATGCCGGCGGTGAACCCGACCACGAGGAGACGGCCGTCGCGGGCGGTCGCGCGCAGCGCGGGCTCGGTATAGGGGCCACCGACCGGATCGAACACCACATCGGCGCCGTTCGGTCCGACGAGGGTTTTGAAGCGATCGGTGAGGTCTTTCTGCGCGGCTTTGTCGTCCAGAGCCGCGGCATACACCAGGCCGTCCTGGGCGCCGGCCGCCAAGGCGAAATCGAGCTTTTGCCGGCTCGATGCGGCGGCGACCACTCGGGCGCCGAGCGCCCGACCGAGATCGATCGCCGCACAACCGACGCCGCCGGCGGCACCCAGCACCAGCAGCGTCTCGTCGGGCTTGATCCGCGCTCGGTCGACCAGGGCATAGTACGCGGTGGCGTAAGTCAGGATGAATCCGGCAGCTTCGATGACCGCAGTGTCCGCAGGCACCCGCACACAGCGTTCGGCATCAAGTGCGATCTTCTCGGCCATGCCGCCCGAACCGCAGCGCCCGATCACCAGGTCACCAGCCGCGAAGCCGCATACGTTTGCACCAACCGCCTCGACCACGCCGCAGATCTCGCCACCTGGCGAAAAAGGCCGCGGCAGCTTCACCTGGTACAGGTCCTGGATATGCAGGGCGTCAGGAAAGTTCACGCCGCAGGCGCGGACCCGGATCAGCAGCTGATCGGGTCTGGCGACCGGGTCTGGCACGTCCTCGAGCGTGAGGGTGCTGGCGTCGCCAGGCAGTCGGCTCAGCAGTGCTTTCATGATCTTCTTTTCACGTCAGAGCAACCATCAGGGCTGGAGAACAAGGGCCGCCGGCAAAGGGATATTCGCCGGCGCCCGCTGGTCTGGCCGGCGCGGCCTCAGGCGGCGGCGCGCAGCGCAGCCGCCTTGTCGGTCCGTTCCCAGGTGAACTCGGGTTCTTCGCGGCCGAAGTGCCCATAGGCGGCTGTTTTGCCGTAAATGGGACGCAGCAGGTCGAGCATCTGGATGATGCCCTTGGGGCGCAGGTCGAAGTGCTCCTGGACAAGTGCCGACAGGCGTTCGTCGCTGATCGTGCCGGTTCCTTCGGTGGTCACCATCACCGAGGTGGGGCGGGCCACACCGATGGCGTAGCTGACCTGCACCAGGCATCTGGTGGCCAGGCCGGCGGCAACGATGTTCTTGGCGACGTAGCGTGCCGCATAGGCGGCCGAGCGGTCGACTTTGGAGGGATCTTTGCCAGAGAACGCCCCGCCGCCATGCGGCGCCGCGCCGCCATAGGTGTCGACGATGATCTTGCGGCCGGTCAGGCCGCAGTCGCCCTGCGGGCCCCCGATCACAAAGCGGCCGGTGGGATTGATCAGGTAGCGGATGTCGCCCTTCATGAGTTCTTTGGGAATGACCGGTTTGACGATTTCTTCGATCACGGCTTCGCGCAGCGTTTCGTAGGCCACGTCGGGCGAATGCTGCGTGGACAGCACCACCGTGTCGATCGAGTGCGGCTTGCCGTCGACATAGCGCAGTGTCACCTGCGACTTGGCGTCCGGGCGCAGCCAGGGCAGCCGGCCGTCACGGCGCAGGTCGGCCTGGCGCTCGACCAGACGATGGGCATAGTGAATGGCCGCCGGCATCAGCACCGGGGTTTCAGTGCAGGCGAAGCCGAACATCAGGCCCTGGTCGCCGGCGCCTTGTTCGAGGTCGAGGCCACGGCCTTCGTCGACGCCCTGGGCGATGTCCTGGCTCTGCTTGTCGTAGCAGACCTGGACCGAGCAGCCTTTGAAATCGATGCCGTATTCGGTGTTGTCGTAGCCGATCTTGCGCACGGTGTCGCGCGCGACTTGGATGTAGTCGACATTCGCGCCGGTGGTGATCTCGCCGGCCAGAAGGATCAGGCCAGTGGTACAAAGGGTCTCGGCAGCGACGCGCGAATGCTTGTCCTGCGCGAAGATAGCGTCGAGAATCGCGTCCGAGATCTGATCGGCGACTTTGTCAGGGTGGCCCTCGGAAACTGATTCAGAGGTAAAAAGATAATCTTTGGCCAAAACACTTCTCCGTTTGCTCAATTGCACGATGAGAGCGCGCTGCGCTCTCGGCCCGCGTGGCCGTCTTCGGAGAAGCGGCGACGCTTTAGCGGAACTTCTTTTGCAACCGGTCATTGGTTTCCGGCTGCAGTCGCCCCGCAAGTTGTCAGTTAAACCGGCGACAGCGCCCATTATAAAACACGCCGGCCGGTGCTGGCGGACTTAGATCACGACACTACCGGATGCTTCTTGCCATATTTCGTCTGATGGCGGGCCTTCCCCTGGGTCTGCTGCAATCGGCTGGCCGCCTGCTGGGATGGCTGGTTTACCGGGTCTCCGGCAGCTACCGTCGCAAGCTGTCGGCCAATCTGGCGCGTGCCGGTTACCCGCCCAGTCTGCGGGGCGAGGCGGCGCGCGCGGCGGGCGCGATGGTCGGCGAGCTGCCCTGGGTCTGGTTCCGTGACCCGACCCAGGTGCTGGCCCGCATCGAATGCCTGGATGACTCCGCCGTGGCTGCGGCCGGCGCGAGGGGCCGGGGCATCTTGTTCCTCACGCCGCACCTCGGCTGCTTCGAGATCGTCGCCCGCTGGTGCGCGGGCCGAGCGCCGATCACCGTGTTGTTTCGTCCGCCCAAGCTCGCCGCGCTGTCGCCGGTGATGCAGGCGGCACGCAACCTCGGGCAGATGAGCGCAGCACCCGCGAACCTCACCGGTGTGCGGGCGCTGCTGCGTGCGCTCAAGCGTGGCGAGGCGGTGGGGCTGCTGCCTGATCAGGTGCCGGGTGTCGGCGATGGCCGCTGGGCGCCGTTCCTGGGAGCCCCCGCCTACACGATGACGCTGCCGCAGCGCCTGAACCAGGCCACCGGCTGTGCTGTGGTGCTGGCGGTTGGCGAGCGGTTGCGGCACGGACGCGGCTGGCGCGTGCATTTCGAAGGCTTCGACGAAGCGCCCACGCCGCAGGCGCTCAACGCCGCGCTCGAGCGGCTGATCCGGCGCCTGCCCGAGCAGTATCTGTGGGGATACAACCGCTACAAGCGGCCCGCCGGCAGTGCCGAGGCATCGCCATCTGAAACCCGGGACGCCCAGTGAGCGAACTGCTGGTCAGACTGGGCTTGTGGGTGTTTCGGCAGATCGCGCGGCTGCCCGACCGCTGGGTGCGCCGGCTCGGATTTGCACTCGGTGATCTCCTCTGGATCGCGGCGCGATCGCGCCGGCGCATTGCGTTGACCAATCTCGCGCTGTGTTTCCCGCAGCGCAGCCCGGCTGAGCGGATGGCGATCGCGCGCGGGCATTTCCGCTGTTACGCGGTGAGCTTCGTCGAGCGGTTCATTTTGTGGCACGAACCTCCGGAACGGATCTGCAAGCTGGTCCGTCTGCGCGACAAGCACTTTTTCGATGCGCATTTCGGGCGGCCGCTGATCGTTCTCGCGCCGCATTTCGTCGGGCTCGATGCCGGCGGCATCCGCCTGCAGATCGACAGTGGCGGCGCGTCGATGTTCGCCAATCAGAAGAGCCGCGCGCTGACCGAACTGATGACTCGTGGCCGCAGCCGCTTCAAGGGGACGCGCATGTTCGTGCGCAACGACGGCATGCGTCCGGCGATCCGGGTGCTGCGCGAGGGCGTTCCTTTCTATTTCCTGCCCGACATGGACCTGGGTGCGCGCGACGCGCTGTTCGTGCCCTTCTTTGGCGTGCAATGCGCGACGGTCCCATCGGTGGCGCGACTGGCACAGATCACCGGCGCGCGCGTGGTGCCGCTGGTCACCCGCATGGTTGCCGAAGGTTACGAGGCCACTTTTCATCCGGCCTGGGCGGATTTTCCCGGCCCCGACCTCGAGGCCGCCACACGGCGCATGAACACCTTCATCGAGCAGTGCGTCCTCGAGATGCCTGAGCAGTATCTGTGGACCCATCGCCGCTTCAAGACACGGCCGCCGGGTGAGCCTCCCGTGTATCGGCGATAATGTCGCGATGAAACTGAAGTTCACCAAGATGCACGGTGCTGGCAATGACTTCGTCGTGCTCGATGGCGTTCGCCAGAGGGTCGTGCTGACGCCTGCGCAATGGCGCTTCCTGGCGGACCGGCATTTTGGCGTCGGCGCCGATCAGATTCTGCTGGTCGAACCGTCGACCACGCCCGGAGTGGACTTCCGCTACCGTATTTTCAACGCCGACGGCGGCGAGGTCGAGCAGTGCGGCAACGGCGCACGCTGCTTCGTGCGCTTCGTGCGTGATCAAGGTCTCACCGACAAACACGCTATCCGTGTCGAGACCCTCAACGGCGTGATCGAGCCGCGGCTCGAACCCGATGGCCGGGTCAGTGTCGACATGGGCGCACCGGTGTTCGAGCACGCCCGCGTGCCCTTCGATTCTTCCGGTCTGCGAGCCGAGACGGCCGGGCTCGACACCGTCTACTGGCTGCCGGTGGGCGACCATGAATGCCTGGTGTCGGTGGTCTCGATGGGCAATCCGCACGCGGTGCAGGTCGTTGCCGACATCGACACGCCGGCGGTGCTCGCTGATGGTCCGCTCATCGAGCGGCATCGCGCATTTCCCCGCCGCGTCAACGCCGGTTTCATGCAGATCTTTTCGCGCAGCCGCATCGCGCTGCGCGTATTCGAGCGTGGCGTCGGTGAAACCCTGGCCTGCGGCTCCGGCGCGTGTGCCGCGGTGGTGGCGGGTGTGCGCCGCGAACGTCTGGCACAGCGGGTTGACGTGATGACCCGCGGCGGTTTGCTCACCATTGCCTGGCAGGCCGATTTGCCTGGCTCGCCGGTGATCATGACCGGACCGGCGCAGTCGGTCTTCGAGGGCGAGATCGACCTGCCCGAGACTGCCGGGTGACCCGTGGCCCCGAACCCTTTGCCTGCCTTGAACCTATACCTGCCGTAACTCTTTTCCAATACACCGACTGAATCTTTCGGATCCCGCATGCCCCTGAATCAGCACCCGCCCGGCGCCGAGGATGTTGCGCAGTACCTGCGCAGCCATCCCGAATTCTTCGAGTCCCATGCCGAACTGCTGGCTTCGATCACCGTACCGCATCCGCATGGCGGGCGGGCTATTTCACTGCAGGAGCGCCAGCTGGAGGTGCTGCGTGAAAAGCATCGCCTGCTCGAGGTCCGGCTGGCCGATCTGATCCGGATCGGCCAGGAGAACGACGCAATCACCGACAAGCTGCAGCGCTGGACGCGCCAGCTCCTGCTGGTCGTCGAGGCCGAGAAACTGCCCCAGACGCTGCTCGATGGCTTGCAGACCGGGTTCAATGTGCCGCAACTGGCGATGCGCCTGTGGAGCGTGCGCGAGCCTTTTCGCGGCTTGTCTTGCGCGGCACCGGCAGCGGTCGATGCCATCACCCTGGCCAACAGTATCAAGCAGCCCTATTGTGGTCCGAACGCTGATTTCCAGGCGGCGACCTGGCTGCCCGAAGGCGGATCGGCAACCCGCTCGATCGCCCTGCTGCCACTGCGCAAAGGCCTTGACCCGAATGCCTTCGGGCTGCTGGTGCTTGGCTCGCCAGACCCGGGCCGTTTCCAATCGGGCATGGGCACTGCGTTTCTCGAACGCATTGCCGAAACCGCCAGCGCATCCTTGTCGCGACTGGTGACGTGACGCTGCCTGGCGCGCCGGCCGAGATCATCCGTTACCTCGGGCGGCTCGCCACTGAGCGGGCGTATTCGCCGCGCACACTGGCCGGGTATCGGGCCGACCTGCAGATACTGTGCGGGCTGCTGCCGAGCACCACGGCGCCTTCGCCAGCACAGCCGGTTTCATCGCGATGGCCGCAGGTCGATGAGGCTCTGCTGCGGCGCTGGGTCGCTCACTCGATGCGCCAGGGCCAGTCGCCACGCTCGATCGCGCGCCGCTTGTCCTGCTGGCGTGGATTTTTCGACGAAATGGTCATGCAGGGCCAGATGCTGTCGAATCCGGCCCGCTCGCTGCGTGCACCGCGGGCGTCGCGTCGTCTGCCAAAGGCGCTGTCGCCCGACCAGGCGAGCGCGCTGGTGAGCGCGCCCGCCGCAGGCTTCGAGGCGGTGCGCGAGCGTGCGCTGGTCGAACTTTTGTACTCGTCAGGTCTGCGTCTCTCGGAACTGACCAGCCTCGACGCGGCTTACGTCAACCGGCCCGACCACCGCTCGCTGAGCTGGCTCAGTGTCGAAGAGGCCGAAGTCAACGTGCTGGGCAAGGGTGGCAAACGCCGCACCGTGCCGGTGGGCAGTCATGCGCTGGCCGCTCTGGCCGAGTGGCTCGTGCTGCGTGCCGGGTGGCTCGACCAGCACCCGGGCGCCGATCACGACGCCTTGTTTCTGAGCGCTCGCGGCACCCGTCTGGCCAACCGTACTGTGCAGACGCGTCTGCGCGCCCTGGGCGTCGACCGTGCCTTGCCGGTAAAGCTTCATCCGCACATGCTGCGGCATTCTTTCGCCAGCCATGTCCTGCAGTCCAGTGGCGACCTGCGCGCGGTTCAGGAACTGCTGGGTCATGCCAGCATCCGCAGTACTCAGGTGTACACCGCGCTCGATTTTCAGCGTCTGGCGGGTGTTTACGACGCTGCCCACCCGCGTGCCAAGCGCCGCTGAGGTTTTCCGAATGACCGCCACTCTCATCCTCAAACCGGGCAAGGATCGCCCGCTGCTGCGCCGGCACCCCTGGATTTTCGCTGGTGGTGTGGCCAGGGTGCAGGGCAGTCCCGGCATCGGCGATACCGTGCGGATCGTGTCGTCTGACGACCGATTTCTCGGCTGGGGTTCGTACAGCCCGGTGTCGGCCATCCGCTCCCGTGTCTGGAGCTTCAATGAAGCGACACGCATCGACGAGGCCTGGTTCGGCGAACGGATCGCTGCCGCCGTCGGGCGCCGCCGCGAGCTGGCGCGCACTACCGACGCGGTGCGGCTGGTGTTCGGCGAAGGCGACGGTCTGCCCGGTCTGGTGGTGGACCGGTACGGCGACCAGCTGGTGATGCAGCTGATGGCCGCCGGCGTCGAGCGCTGGCGCGAGCCGCTTGCGGCGGCTCTGCGTGAAGCGACCGGGCTGGTCGATCTGTATGAACGTTCGGATGCGGCGGCCCGCGAACGCGAAGGCCTGGCGCTGCGCGAAGGCGCCGTTTCAGGCCGCACGCCCGGCGCATCCCTGGCGGTGACAGAACTCGGCGTCAAGTATCTGGTGGACGTCATCGAAGGTCACAAGACCGGGTTCTACATTGATCAGCGCGACAACCGGGCGACTGTGGCCCGGCACGCTGCCGGCCGCGCGGTGCTCAACTGCTTCTGTTACACCGGCGGATTCACCCTTGCCGCCCTCAGCGGTGGCGCAGCGTCGGCGCTGTCGATCGATTCGAGTGGCCCGGCGCTGGCGCGCGCCGCGCAGCAGCAGACGCTCAACGGACGGCAGACGGCCGACAGCGAATGGCGCGAGGCCGACGTCTTCGATTCCCTCAAGAAGTTGGCCGCCTCAGCGCAGCGCTTCGATCTCATCGTGCTCGACCCGCCCAAGTTCGCGCCCTCGGTGCACCACGTCGACAAGGCGGCGCGCGCCTACAAAGAGATCAACCTGAAGGCGATGCGCCTGCTCAATCCCGGCGGGCTGCTGTTCACCTTTTCATGCTCGGGTTCGATCAATGTCGACCTGTTCCAGAAGATCGTGGCCGGTGCAGTTTTCGATGCCGGCGTCGACATGCAGATGCTGCGCCGCCTTCAGGCGGGCGAGGATCACCCCATGCTGATGACCCACCCTGAAGGCGAATATCTGAAAGGCCTGATGCTGCAGAGAATCTGACGAGCCGGCCTGTCGCTCAGTCCTTCGACGCAACTTGGTTGCAGGAATCGCCCTCTCCGATAGAATCCAGTCCCTGCCATGCCCTTACTTTCGCCAGAGCGCCTCGATGAGGCTCGCCACCAGGTGCGCACCCACGGTGTCCGCGTCACCTACCCGCGCGTGCGGGTGCTGGCTGAACTGCTCGATGCGCACGAGGCGCTGAGCCACCTCGACCTGCAGCGCCGGATCGAGCAGGAGTCTCATGCCGAACAGATCGACCGGGTAACCCTGTATCGGGTGCTCGAATGGCTGGTCGAAGCAGGGCTGGCGCATCGGGTGTCGGGCCCCGATCGGGTCTACCGCTTTTCGGCCCAGCCTGCGGGCCATGCCATGCATGGCCATTTTCGCTGCGCGGTTTGCGCGCGCACGTTGTGCCTCGAAGAAGCGGCCGGCCTGGCTCGTGTGGTCAAGGCGATGCTTCCTGACGGGTTTACCAGTGACAGTGTCGAGTTGACGGTATCGGGCCGCTGCGGTCAATGCGCGTCGGCGCAAGCCGAATCGACGATGACGACCGGGGCGCCGCCCCATGACCATCCCCCCACTTGAATTTTGCCCGATCGTCCCGATATGGTTGGGCTGTGCCAGGAGTTTCCTCATGAGTTCGAAAACCGTTCCCGTCACCATCCTCACCGGGTTTCTCGGGGCGGGCAAGACCACGCTGCTCAATCGCATCCTGAAAGAGCAGCACGGTCATCGCATCGCAGTCATCGAAAATGAGTTCGGCGAAGAAGGGATCGACAACGAGCTCCTTCTTCAAGACCGCGACGAGCAGATCATCGAGATGAACAACGGCTGCATCTGCTGCACAGTGCGTGGCGACCTCATCCGGATCCTCAACGATCTGCGAACGCGCCGGGAGTCGGGTGATCTGAAATTCGACCGGGTGGTGATAGAAACCACCGGCCTGGCCGATCCCGGCCCGGTTGCCCAGACCTTTTTTCTCGACGATGAGATCGCCGAGTATTACCTGCTCGATGCGGTCATCACAGTGGTCGACGCCAAGCACGGCAGCACCCAGCTCGACGAGCACAAGGAAGCGGTCGAGCAGGTTGGCTTTGCCGACCGGATCCTGCTGTCCAAGGTCGATGTCACGCCTGACGACGTCCGCGAAAAGCTGCGGCAGCGGCTGGTGCGGATCAATCCGCGTGCGCCGATCAAGCCGGTGAACTTCGGCAATGCCGACATCGCCGACATCCTCGATATTCGCGGTTTCAACCTCAACGCCGTCCTCGAGATCAACCCGGAATTCCTGACCAGCGACGAGCACGAACACGATGAAGCTGTGCAGTCCTTCGTTTTTCGCTCGAACAAGGCTTTCGATCCCGTCAAGCTGGAGGATTTTCTCGGCGGTCTGATTCAGGTTTACGGCCCCGACATGTTGCGGTATAAAGGCGTGCTTTTCATGAAGGGGTCGGACCGCCAGACAGTGTTCCAGGGAGTTCATCAAATGATGGGCGCCGACATGGGACGCAAGTGGCAACCCGGCGAAAAGCCCTCCAGCAAAATGGTCTTCATCGGAAGAAAACTGCCGAAAGACATGTTCATCAAGGGTTTGGAGCAGTGTCTGGCCTGATTCGGGCGACACCTCACACGGCAGACTGGAAGCGCGACATGGCAGCCACGAAAGACAAGAAAATCATCACCGAAGCCGAGCTTCTCAAGATGCCGGAGTCGGACTATATGAACGAGGCGCAGATGTCGTTCTTTCGGGCGCGCCTGCACCAGATGGAGCGTGATCTGCTCCAAAATGCCGGGGAAACCACCGAGCATCTGCGTGAAACCGTGATCGTGCCTGACCCGGCCGACCGCGCCACGATAGAGGAAGAACACGCCCTCGAACTGCGCACGCGCGACCGCGAGCGCAAGCTGCTGAAAAAAGTCCAGCAGTCACTGAACCGGATCGATTCCGGCGAATACGGATATTGCGAAGAAACCGGTGAGCCGATCGGCATCCCCCGGCTACTCGCCCGGCCGACCGCCACGCTGTCGCTCGAGGCGCAGCAGCGTCGCGAACTTCGCCAGAAGCTCTACGGCGACTGATCAGGCAATGGTCAGAAGCGGGTTCCGGCGGCCCGCCCTCAAGCGTCAGAAGCGGGCCCGGATGCCCGCCATCACCGTTCTTCCGGGCTGCGGCACCACATCCTTGACGAACGAGGTGTGCGGCCGGATGGTCTCATTTAGCAGGTTGCGGCCCTGCACGAACAATGTTGCGGAGCGGCTGGCGTCTGCGCCCAGCAGATAGGCAATCTCCGCATCCACCTTGGTGTAGCCGGCGGTGGCCGTCTCCAGCACTGCCAG
>JAYVOV010000644.1:0-3380 GCA_043757735.1 Burkholderiaceae bacterium | reverse complement strand
GCGCCGTGCCGGCCGTTCGAAGTACAGCTCCAGCGATTGCACCAGCTCACGTACCTTGGCGCGAGCAACGGGCTCGACGGGCAGCAGCGCGGGCAACGGGTGCGCCTCCTCGAGATAGCCGAGAATCGCGGGCGTTTCGGCCAGATAGCCGGCTTCGGTCTGGATGCAGGGGATCTTCCCGATGGATGTGGGTTTACGCGGCTTTGCCGTCGTCCAGACTGACCACCACTGCAGCATTGGCGATGATGATGGCGTCGCTGCCGCCTTCGGCAGGAATCTCGAGGCCGCCCTTGACGGCCGTCACCGTGACCGTGCCGTAGGGCAATTCAGTGGCGACCGCGGCGGTGTCGACCGCGCCCGGATCGGGCACGCCGATGGTCACGTCGACGAACATGTCGTGGGCGGTCTTGCCCATCATCCGGAAGAAGCCAAGGCTGCTGTGGCGGATGGCGTCCGACACCGCCCGCCGGGCGGCCTTGGTAGCGTCACGGCCATGGACGTCGACGCCCATGCCCATTTCGGTGATGCAGCGCACGCGTGCCATGGGGTTCCTGTCTTTGATGGGGCAAGCCGGGGATCTTCCCTGATTCCGGTCAGCGTGCAAAGCCTGCGCGTCCGGAAACGCGTGCGACCTGCGCTCGATGCGCGTGCGCCAGAGGATGCGCTTGAACGGTGCCTCAGAGCCTGCGCTTGAACAGTGCCTCAGAGCCTGCGCTTGAACAGCGCGAACAGCCGTTCCCAGTGACGCTCGCTGGCGGCCACACGGCCTTGTGATAGGTGGATTGCGGGTGTGAAATGCGAACCCGTGGTGGGCCTCTGGATAGACCTCGATCGACGCGTCGAGATTGGCGGCATAGTTGCGATTTCGACGACACGTTCCGGCATCGGTTGCCTCCTGTCTGGGTCATCATTCGCTGGTTGGTCAGCCAACAAGTCTAATGGTGCCGATCAACTGCGCACCGCCGTGCCGAGGCGCTGATCGAGGGCCGCAAGATGTGCGACCACATCGTGCAGAATAACTTCGTCGGGATGACCGACCAGACCTTGTCCGACCGGGTCATTTTTCATGAGGCTTTTACCGCCATGACCACCGCATCGCCCCGCCTGCCCGGCGACTTTCTCACCGTCAAACCTGACTGGCTCGCCCTGCATCACGAAGCGGCACTGGACCCGCCGCTGCCGATCGTCGATCCGCACCATCATTTGTGGGCCCACGCCGGCGATCCCTATTTTCTCCAGGAGCTGCTTGCCGACACCAGCACCGGCCACCGCATCGAATCAACCGTGTTCGTGGAGTGCCGCGCCTTGTATCGGGCCAGCGGCCCGGTCGAGATGAAATCGCTGGGCGAGACTGAGTTCGTCAACGGCGTGGCGGCGATGAGCGCCAGCGGCCAGTTCGGCGACACCCGCGCCTGCGCGGCCATCGTCGGCAATGTCGATCTGCGTCTGGGCGCGCGCGCCCAGCGTGTCCTGGAGGCGCACATGGCGGCAGCCGGCGGGCGCTTTCGGGGAATCCGAAATGTATCGGCCTGGGACGCATCGGGCATCCGCGCCACCAGTGCCAGCCCGCCACCGGGAATGCTGCTCGATCCGCAATTCCGGGCAGGTTTCGCCAGCCTGGCGAAGCTGGGCCTGAGCTTCGATGCCTGGCTGGTGCACACCCAGCACAATGACTTCCTGGACTTGGCACGGGCCTTCCCGGACACCGTGCTGGTGCTCGATCATTGCGGTGGCCCGCTGGGCGTCGGTCCCTATGCTGGCCGTCGCGACGAGGTCTTCGCGACCTGGCGCGCCAGCATCCAGGAGATTGCCCGCTGTCCCAATGTTCATATCAAGCTGGGCGGCCTGGGGATGCACACGCCGGGATTCGACTTTCATCTGCGCGCGCACCCACCGTCATCGCAAGATCTCGCGCAGGCCTGGGCGCCTTACATCGAAGCCTGCATCGAGGCCTTCGGCCCGCAGCGCGCGATGTTCGAGAGCAACTTCCCGGTCGACAAGGGCACCTGCAGTTACGCGGTCCTTTGGAACGCGTTCAAGCGCATCACCGCGGGGTGCACCGACGACGAGAAGGCCGCGCTGTTCAGCGGCACTGCCCGCGCTGTGTACCGGATCGAATCGTAGGAGCCAGCGACCGGGTCGACCCTGCAGGTCGACGCTTCGGAGCAACCTAAAGCAGTTTGAACAGCCGGGGCAGCACCAGCGTGAACCAGGGCACGCTGATCACCGCCAGAAGGCCCACGCACAGCACCCCGATAAAGGGCATCATCACGCGCGTGGCCCGGTCGATCGAGATCTCTGCAATGCCGCTGGCGATGAACAGGCCCACGCCGATGGGCGGCAGGAACAGGCCGATGCCGACGGCCGCCACGATCACGATGGCGTAGTGGATGGGGTCGATGCCCAGTTGAATAGCCACCGGCAGCAGGCTGGGCAGCAGGATCACCACCGCCGGCAGGCCCTCGACAATGGCGCCAAAGAGGATGAACACCACCGCGGTGGCGAGCAGGAACACGATCGTGCTGCCCGGGATCAGGGTCATCACACCGATCAGCATGGCCGGCAGCTGCTGCACCGTCAGGAACCACGAGATCAGTCCGGCCGCGGCCAGCAGCAAACCGACCGAACCGGTCATCACGCAGGATTGGATGAGAATCTCGGGCAGGTCCTGCCACTTGATTTCGCGATAGACGAACAGGCCCACGATGGCCGCATAGAGCACCGCGATCACCGAGGATTCGGTGGGCGTGGTGATGCCGCCCAGGATGCCGCCGAAGATGATCGCCGGCATGCCCAGCGGCACCAGGGCGCGACCGAAGACCGCGCCGAGTTCGCGCAGCCTGGGGCGTGGCGAAACAGCGATGCCGGTGCGTCCGGCCAGCACATAGATGTAGCCCATCAGCACCAGTGAAATCACCACGGCGGGAATGAAGCCCGCAGCAAACAGCGCTGCCACCGACAGGCCGGCGATCGAGCCGATCACGATCATCAGGATGCAGGGCGGCACCAGGATGCCCATTGCCGAGGCCGACGACACGATGGCCACTGCCTGCTCACGGCTGTAGCCGGCGCGCACCATGGATGGAATGGTGGTCGAGGCCACCGCCGAGACATCGGCCACGGTGGAGCCGGAAATGCCCGAGAACACATACTCGGCCACCACCACTGCCATGCCCAGGCCGCCGCGGATCCACCCCACCAGGGCAACAGCCAGATCGACCAGGCGACGCGCGATGCCGCCGGTTTCCATCAGGGCTCCGGCCAGGATGAACAGCGGAAACGACAGCAGCACGAAGGAGTCGACCTGGTGCATCATCTGCTGCACGGCGGTGGCCAGCGCCGCGGGCGACGCAATGAGCGCACCGACAAAACCGGCGCTG
>JAYVOV010000643.1:0-12648 GCA_043757735.1 Burkholderiaceae bacterium | reverse complement strand
CATGCAATCACCACCGAGGAAATCATGATGATTCGTCTGGCAGGCGCGTCGCCGGTGCAATGCCTGGACGCGGACGGTGGCTGCCCGCCACTTCTTCGACATCGAGAAGGCGAACATGCGTTTGAAACGGCTGCGGGTGAAGGCCTGAAACCGGGGAGTCCGGCATGTCCCCTCACCCCCTCACAAAGTCACCCCGCCATCCACCACCAGTTCCACCCCCGTGATGTACCGGGCTTCGTCCGACGCCAGAAACAGCGCGGCATGGGCGATGTCCCAGGGGCTGCCCATGAACCCCATCGGACAGCGGCGATTGCGCTTGGCCATCGCGTCGGCCTGCTCCTGCGCGCTGCCGGGCGTCTGCGTGCGCACGTGCGGTGTGTCGATCAGGCCGGGCAGGATGACGTTGGCGCGCACGCCGTCGCAGGCGTACTGGCGTGCGATGGCTCGCGTGAACTGATTGAGCGCCGCCTTGGATGTGTAGTACGAGTAATACGGCACGCCGCCCCAGCGGATGCTCGCGATCGACGAAATGTTGACGATCGCGCCGCGTCCATGGCGCCGCAGGTGCGGCATCGCGTACTTGCACGCGAAGGCCACGCTCTTCAGATTGACGTCGTGCACACGGTCCCAGTTTTCTTCTTCCAGGTCCTCGAGGCTGGCGACGTCTTCAATGCCGACATTGTTGTGCAGCACGTCGATGCGCCCAAAGCGCGCGACGCAGGCTTCGATCATGTCGCGCACTTGTGCTGGCCGGGCGACATCGGCTTCATGGGCCATCGCGACGCCGCCCTCGCCTTCGATGAGGGTCGCGGTGGCCTGCGCTGCGGCCAGGCTGCGGTCGATGCAGAACACCTGTGCACCCTCGCGCGCATACAGGGCGGCCGCGGCCTTGCCGTTGCCCCAGCCTTCGCCGACCGAACCGGCGCCAACCACCACCGCCACTTTGTCTTTCATCCGCTGCGTCATCCGTTGTCCTTTGTCTGGCGGGTGCCGATTCTTGATCGGCGCAATTGCACTTCGCGCAATCATCACCCACCACAGAAGGTTCCGGAAAGCGCTCGCGCCCGAACCCGAGACAGGGCACATTCGGTATGGTCGACGCCTGTCAAATTTTTCTGCCTAGCACGGAGCCTTCCCGCGTGACAATCCTCGGATTCAGAATCCTGCCCCGCATCCACACCAGCCCCAGCCTGGTTGCGCTGTTCAATGGCCTGCCTGCCTCGATCATCAGCGACAACATGAGTCGACTGTCGGGCACGCAGCACCTCAAGCCTTACCACCGTGCCGGCCTGGCCATGCTGGGCACTGCGGTCACCGTGCGCGTGCGCAGCGGCGACAACCTCATGATCCACAAAGCCCTGCAGATCGCGCGTCCCGGCGACGTGCTGGTGGTCGATGGCGGCGGCGTGGTCGATCGTGCCCTGATGGGCGACATCATGAAAAACGTCGCCAAGTCGCGCGGCCTGGTCGGCGCGGTGATAGACGGCGCAATCCGCGACAGTACCGCGTTTCGCGACGACGATTTTGGCTGCTATGCGCGCGGCGTCTGCCATCGTGGCCCGCACAAGGACGGGCCCGGCGAAATCAATGTCGCCGTCAGCATCGATGGCAACGTCGTGAACCCGGGCGATATCGTTGTCGGCGATGACGACGGCGTGCTGTTCATCGCGCCCGCCTTCGCCGAACCGCTGGCCGCGGCGTCGCGCAAGAAGCTCGCCGACGAAACGGCCACGCTGGCTGCGATCGCCCGCGGCGCCTACGACGACGCCTGGATCGACGAGAGCCTGCGCAACAAGGGAGTACTGCCGCGATGAGCACGCCGAGCAAACGGGTCACACGCTTCGAGTCCTGGGTCGATGCCGCGTTCGACGCGCGCATCCGCCAGGACACCACCATCGACTTGCGCGTGCTGCCGGTACCCAGCACCGCGCAGGCCGCACACGCCGCGCTGCACGACGCCCATGTCTTTCACATCTCGGCGGCCAAGGACGAACTGCCGCGCTTTTGCCTCGCCGATGGCGAGCTGCTCGCGCACTGTCCGCAGCTGCTGTGCGTGTCGTCGTACGGCGCCGGCTACGATCCGATCGACGTGCCTGCCTGTACGAAGGCGGGTGTCGCGGTGGTCAATCAGGCGGGCGGCAACGCGGTCTCGGTGGCCGAGCATGCGCTTGGCCTGATCCTGTCGGTGGCTCGACGCATCACCGAAAGCGACCGGCGCCTGCGCCAGGAGCGCGGCTTTTCACGCGAAGACCTGACCGGACGCGAGCTGGCCGGCAAGACGATCGGCCTGGTCGGCATCGGCCACACCGGCGCGCGCGTGGCCGCTCTGGCGAAGGCCTTTCACATGCGCGTGCTGGCCACCGACCCGCTGGTGGCGCCCGATGAGATCGCCCGTCGCGGCGCCCGTTCGGTGGGCCTCGATGAGCTGCTGGCGCAAAGCGATATCGTGTCCCTGCATTGCCCGCGCGAACCCGCCACGATGAAGCTGATCGACGCAGCTGCTTTTGCGAAATTCAAACCGGGCGCGATCTTCATCAGCACCGCACGCGGCGGGATTCACGACGAGCAGGCGCTCGCGCAAGCTCTCGCTTCTGGCAGACTGTCCGGTGCCGGGCTCGATGTCTGGGAAACCGAGCCGCCGCCGCTCGACCACCCGCTGCTGGCGTTTCCCACCGTGGTAGCCACCTACCACACAGCAGGCGTCACGACCGAGGCCCGACGCAACATGGCTGACATCTCGGCCGAACAGATCGTCGGCCTGCTGCAGGGCGAACATCCGCCGCGGCTGGTGAACCCAGAGGTCTGGTCCACCTATGCGGCACGCTTCGAACGCATTCTGGGTTTCCCGGCACGGGCCTGATGCGGGCCTGCGGGCCTGCGGGCCTGCGGGCGGTCCCGAGTACCGAACACAAGTACCGAACACAAGTACCGAACCCAGCAACTGACCCATCCAGAGCCCGGGCAAACGGGCCAACCTGCACAACGGAGAATCACCATGATCAAGACCCTTCGCGCCCTCGCGGTGCCCGCGGCCTTCGCCGCGCTCGCCGCCTGGCATGGACTGGCCGCAGCGGCCTATCCTGATCGACCGATCAAAATGATCATTGCCTATTCGGCCGGCGGCGGCACCGACGTGGTAGCACGCGCCATGGCGCCCTTCATCGAAAAATACCTTGGCGGCGGCGCCAGGATCGTGGTCGAGAACCGCACCGGTGCCGGCGGCGCAATCGGCTTCACCGCAATCGCGACCGCGCCGCCCGACGGCTACACGATCGGCTTCGTCAACACGCCCAACCTGCTGACCATCCCCATCGAGCGCAAATCTTCATTCACCTGGGAAAGTTTTGATCTGATCGGCAATGTCGTCGATGATCCGAGCAATTTCGCAGTTCACTCGGGCAGCCCGATCACCAGCCTCGATCAGTTGGCCGCCTACGCCCGCAGCAAACCAGGGCAGGTCACCGTCGGCACCACCGGCGTCGGTTCCGACGACCATCTCGCGATGCTGATGTTCGAAAAAATCGCCGGCGTGAAGATGAACCACGTGCCCTACAAAGGCGCCTCCGATGTCCGTGCCGCGGCACTCGGCAGGCAGATCGATGTCGCCGCGGTGAACATCGGTGAAGCGCTGCAGGCGATCAAGGGCGGTTCGGCGCTGCGCAATCTGGGCCCCATGAGCCCGGTACGCACCGAACTCGCCCCCGACCTCCCGACCTTCAAGGAGCAGGGCTACAACATCGAGCTGTCGTCGCTGCGCGGCATTGCCGCCCCCAAGGGCCTGCCGGCAGACGTGCGCGACCGGCTGGTTGCAGCGGTCGCCAAAGCCTCGGCCGATCCGGAGTTCGTGAAGATCTCAAACGGCTTCTTTGCACCGCTGCGGTATCTCGCACCGGCGCAATACAACGCGGTGCTGCGCGAGGCCGAGGTGGGATTCCGAAAGTTGTGGACTGAACTGCCCTGGGGCGAGAAGTAAGACGCTGGATCTGAAGTCGAGCAGGGCGGCATGGACTCGTTGAGAAGACCCCCTCTACGATTCAACCGTTCGCTGCCGCACAGACAGCGGGTATTGGCCGAAAGCATGCTGAGGTGTCGCCCCAAAATCATGCGTTGCCCCCGTGAATTCAGCATCGCCAGAGACTTCCTGCAAGTGCAAAACCGACCGCCACGGTGAGTCGCGGCCGCGTGTCAGCGCATGAACCGCACCGTGTTCATCATAGGGCTGGCGGCTGCCGCGATCTCATCCTCATGGCTGCTGAGCGATCCGTCCCCGACTGCGCCGGTGAACCTGCATTCGCTACGAGCAGTGCTGATCCAATACTCGGGGCTCATCGGCCTCGGCGCCATGAGCGCCTCAATGATGCTCGCCGCACAACCTGACTTCTTCGCGCGCTCGCGCGACCGCCTGGACAAGGTGTATCGACTTCACCTGGGCCTGGGAATTGTCAGCCTGATCTTCGCCGGCTCCCATTGGCTGTGGATCAACAGCTTGAGTCAGACGGTGGCGCGGCGCTGGGCACCCTTACTCAACGTTGCAAATGCGGCCGAGAAGCCGTTTCTAGATCCGATTCAGCAGTTCACCACTGTGCAGCCGGGGCTTGTCGAATTCCTCGGTGAATGGTCGTTCTACGCGGCGGTGGTGGCGCTGGCCCTGATCGTCGTGAGCCGCATCCCGCAACGGCGGTTCGTCATGATTCACAAATGTCTCGCGGCAGCCTATCTCTTGATGGCATCTCATGTGCTCGTCTCGATGAAGGCCGGCTACTGGCCCGGGCCTGTCGGCGTATTCATGCTTTTTCTGGTTGCGTGCGGCTCGATTTCCGCGGTGGTGATCATCCTTCGGCGCAGAGTCAGCGAGCGCACTGACCAGGCCCCGACGTCAGCTTGAATCGGATCGAAGCGCCGCTCGATCGAGCCGCAGCGCCACGATCAGCAACCGCAGCAGCAACTTTGCCCTCGTCTCGCGAACGGCGAGGGCCCCCGCATCGGGTACTCCGAGCGGCTGCGCGCGGAGATCTGGTGTGGGCCAGACGCCGTCAAACTCACTTCCCATGGCCGGGATGCTTGCGCGGCGCTCCCTCAGGCTCGACATTTTCGGTCGGGGTCTCGGTGTCTGCGCCCGCCGGCGGTGCATCGCCCACCAGCCCGGGCAAGGGTGCCCCTTCGGCGGTGAAATCGCCTTTCTGCCGGCGAAGACTGTGTTCGCGCTCAGGCGGTACGCGGGGCGGCTGCACACCCGCTTTTTTGGCGCCTGCAATGGGGGTTCGTCTGGTCATTATCGTGGGCTCATTGTGGTTGCATAGGCCAGTTCGTCGGCCGCGTAACAGGCGCAGGCGGCAGCCTCGAGACCGAGCCGATCCAGCACGGTCAGTCGACCACGCCGGTATTCGATCAAACCTCTGCCCGCCAGCTTGCCCGCGGCAGCGGTGACACCAACCCTGCGCACGCCCAGCATCATGGATAGGAACTGTTGAGTCACCGGAAATTGATCGACATGCGAACGGTCGTGACTCATCAGCAGCCAGCGCGACAAGCGCGGCCCGATCTCATGAAAGCGCAGGCATGCGGCCGCCGTGGCACGCTGTCCCATCATCACCGAGACATAGCGCCGAAGGCTGCCTTGCAGCGAGGCATTGCGCTCCAGCTCGTGTCGAAACGCACCGACTTCGATGCGCCACGACATGCCTGCGCCCTGAACCAGGCCATCGAGAGGGTCGCGCAGCAAGCCCAGGGCAACCTGCACACCCACCATGCCTTCGGAGCCGACCATACCGACTTCCAGGCGATGTTTGTCATCCATCTCGACGATAAGCGATACGAAGCTTTCGGTCGGGAAATAGACGTGGCGCGTCGTCTGACCCTCTTCACACAGCACCTGCCCCAGCACGAGCTCCACCGGCTCGCACACCGACAGCATCCGAGTTCGATCGCGTTTGGGCAGAGCGGAAATCAGCTGATTCTCATGCATGGACAAGTTGCCTCCCGCTACAGCGCCGTGCTCACGGTCGCAGGAGAGTGCTGAAACAACAGCGTCGGCATCTCCTGCAGCATCGCGGCCAGTTCATCGGCATGTTCTTCTTCGGTCGCGAGGATGGATTCGAGCAGTCGGCGAGTGGTCGGATCGGCGCTGCCCAGGAAAGCAATGCACTCCCGGTACGAGTCGATCGCAATGCGTTCAGCCACGAGATTTTCGCGAATCATGTCCGGCAGCGTCTGACCTTCGACGTACTGCGCATGACTGCGCGCTGCCAGACCGCCCGGCGCGAAATCGGGCGCGCCGCCCAGTTGCGCGATTCTCTCGGCCAATGAGTCGGCATGGCCTTGCTCCTGCACCGAGTGCACGAGAAATTCATCGGCCACGACCTTGGCGTGTGCGCCGCGGGCCATGAAGTGGTGCCGCCTGTAGCGCAGCATGCACACCAGTTCGGTTGCCAATGCGGCATCGAGCATGGCGATCACCTGCTCGCGCAGAGGCCCGTAGCCAGCCGTCACCGCGCCGTCGGCCAGACCCTGACGGGCCCGCTCACGCAAGGTCTGGGTGTCGGTGAGCAGCGGGACGGCGTCGTGACCAGCCAGTGCCGCCGGCTCGGTTGCGACACGTGTTCTGCCTGAACCCGAAGCCGCTGTCTGCACAGCGGCCTTGGGCGCTTGAACGCTGTTGCGCATCACGGTCTCCTTCACTTCAGACGCATGTCATTGGCGACTGATGTCACGCCTTTGACCGCACGCGTCACCGACACCGCCCTGGCGATGTCTGCCTGGGAATTCACGAAACCGCTGAGCTGAACGCGGCCCTTGAAGGTCTCGACGTTGATTTCGCTGGATTTGAGTGACGGATCGTTGAACACGGCTGCCTTGACCTTGGCGGTGATCACGGTGTCGTCGACGTATTCGCCGGTGCCCTCGGAGCGGCTGGTGCTGGCGCAGGCGCTGAGCGCGGAGACTGCGGCGACCAGGGAGAGGATGGCAAGGCGGCGGGAAAAGATCTGGTTCATGGTGTGTCCTTGAAAGGTAAGGTTTTGGCTTCGATGAAGCCTTGGGAGAACGACTCGAGATGGCGGTCGTGTTTGAATGTGCCCGCCGCGGAAATCACTTGAGCATCACGTCGCCAGCCTCGGCGGCGAAAACCACCTCGATGCGACGGTTTATCTGGCGGTCACTGGCATTGCCGTTGTCGGCTACCCAACGGTCTTCGCCGAAAGTCTGGGTGCTGAGCCGCCCAGCAGCCAAAGGGACGACAGCGCCACGACTGCCGGTGTGTTGAGGGTGGAGAGATCTGCCATGTGCGCTCCTGATGCGTGGTGTGTCGGCAGCGCCTGGATTCATGGACCGGGGAAGGTCAAACGAGGCGCTCAATGCAACTCATTCTGTTGACGACACGGTGGTCCGTCTGTCTGCCAGCGCACACAAGCAATCGCGCCCCTTTCGCGATCGCGCTCGCATCGCGCTCCCTGTGTCTGATGGCGCACAGACGCGCTCGGCAGCGGCGCTCAGGATGAAGGGCCTAACTCGCAGGTGACACCATGCTCCACTACACCGTGGTCTTTCTGGTCATTGCACTGATCGCCGCCGTGCTGGGCTTTGGTGGTCTGGCCAGCGGCGCGGCCGGTATCGCGAAGATCCTCTTCATGGTCTTCATCGTGCTTGCCGTCCTGAGTTTCGTCGCTGGACTCTTCCGGCGGGGCTGACGACGCCCGCCGTTCGCTGGCAGGCCTTGCCCCCTGCACATGCTCTTCATCCGTCAACTTCACGAAAGCAGGCCTCACATGTCGACACCCTCATCCTCCCTCAGCGCGAGCGGCATCATGGACTCGGCAACCCAAACGGCCGAGCAGACCATCCGGGAATCGCAACGGCTGGCCAGGAACGCCATCGACTCGATCGCCGGTCAGGTCGAACAAGTTCAGGCAGCTGCCGACCGGGCAGTCGAAGGCCTGGCCGACGACGCCTCCAACCTGACCCGGCGCGGCAGCGAAGCCTTGCATCAGGCCTCGCGGCAGATTCGCGGACAAGCTCGGCAGGCCCGCGATTCAGCGCGCGGTTACATCGAGCACGACCCGCTGAAATCGGTGCTGATTGCCATGGCCGCCGGCGCCGGCCTGATGGCGCTTGGCTGCCTGATTGCCCGTGTCAGCAATGACCGGCGCTGAAAGTCCGACCGAGCCAGAGCCCGCCGCAGCGCTGCGCGCGCTGTGGCTGCTTGCCACTCACCAGCCGCATCTGCTGGTGGCGCATGCGGCCGGCTACGGCACGCTGGTTCGTGAAGAAGGCACGCGATCGCTTGCAATGCTCGGACGTCGGGCCTTGCTGATCGCGGTGGCGTTCGGCGCCCTGTTCGCAGCCGCGACGCTTGCCGGTGTGGCCATTCTGATGTGGGCCACCGCGCCCGCCGGCTCGCTGGTGCTGCCGTGGGTTCTGATCGTGGTTCCCGCCGCACCGCTGCTCGTCGCAGCAGGCGCGCTGCTGGGCGCTCGACGGGGCGGTCCTCTGCCTCTGTGGTCCGAATGGCGGCGTCAGGTCGCCGCCGACAGCGAGATGATCAATCGGCACTACGCACCATGAGCGCTCGGCGCAGGAGAGTCTGCGATGCCCACTGATTCGATACCGTGCATCGGTGCCAGACGGCTCGACGCGTCCCGCGCCGACATCGCGCGCTGGCTGGCCGCAGAGGCCTTGGGCGAAAGCCGTCGGGAATCTTCGCGCTCGCCGGACGGCGTCGCCGCAGGCGGCGTTGCCCGGCCGAGAACGCTGGCTGCAATCGCCTTTGGCGCGCTGGCCGACGGGTGGCTGAAACGTCCGGCACAAGACCCGTTGCACCTGCTGCACACCACCGCCGAAGCGCTGCTGGCCCCAACCGCGCGCAGTCATCCGTGGGCGCTCGTCAGTGTCGCCGCAGCCGCAGGCGCAGCCGCAGTTGCAGCGGTCGTCGCCGGGCGGCCGTGGCGCTGGCTGCTGCGCCCTGCGGTACTGGTCAGCGTCGCCTCTCAGATCACGCGGCTGGTCCTGGCCAAAAACACCAACCGGCCGACCCGGTCAAGTCCCGACTGATACGCCGGCCAGACCGCGCCTTTGCATCCCTCCGGCAATCGCAGCGCGCCGGGCGGCCCCCAGTCCCATCCCCATCCCCATCAGTAACGCCGCACGCCACACGCCACACGCCGCAGGTGCGGAAAAAAGGAAAACACGATGTCAACAAACCTCACGCTCGAGCCGACCCCGGATCCATTGCCTGCCGATCCGACCCACTTGGGTGCCCATCTCGGCCAATGCGCCAGCGGGCGCAGTCGGCTGCATCGCATACACGGCGCCGCCGAAGCAATCGACGCCTTCGTGCTGCCCCGATTCCTCTCGACCTTGGCGGTCCTGGTCGCTGCTGTCGGATTCCTGCTGTGGCTGACCCGATGAGCCGACGAGCACGATGAGCAACTGGCCATGGCGTTCCGTCACGCTCACGGCGCTGGAAAAACCGCTATCCCGATCCACGGACGATGCGCTGCTGGCGCCGTCGCGCGGAATCCTGGAGCCGCCCATTCGCGCCGAGATCTTCGGCACGATCGGCTTTGCCCAGAACGGACGCCAACTGGCACAGACGCATGGTGAGGCCCACCGATCGTTGCGCCCGAGTTCGTTCTTTCCCCGACTGCGCGAGAACATCGCGGTGCTTCACGAAGCGCATCGCAGCATCGCGCGACAGGAACGCAGAGGCCGCCATGTCGGGCCGGCCGGCGAATGGCTGCTCGACAACATCCATCTGGTGGTCGCCCAGACTCGCGCGGTGCATGATGGGCTCGCACGGCGCTACTTTCGCAGTCTGCCGGTGCTGGCCAACTCGGAGCTGGCCGGCCTGCCGCGCGTGTACGCGATCGCCTGGGCCTATGTCGCCCATGCCGACAGCGCATTCGAGCCGGCGCTCCTGGTCGCCTTCCTGCAGGGCTATCAGGATGCGCACACCCTGACCCAGGGCGAACTGTGGGCGCTGCCGACCACGCTTCGGGTGGTGCTGGTCGAAAACCTGCGCCGTCTGGCAGAGCGCATCTCGGCCGACCAAGCAGCGCGCGAAGCAGCCCACGCCCTTTGCGACGGTCTCGACACCGAAGGCGCAGCCCCCCCGCAGGCAATGTTCGATCGCGCGCAGGCCCGTGGCGTCATTCGCGCCTTTGCGTTGCAGGTCATGCAGCGCCTGCATGCCGATTCGGAGACTGGCACGCTGGAGGGGACTCGCAGCCGGGAGGCCATTCGCGCTGCGCTTGCCCTGGCGCTTCCCGACCCGGCCACGGCACAGGCCGCGCAGCAGATCGACCAGGCGGCCGACAATCTGAGCGTCGGCAACGCCATCCGCTCGCTGCAGCTGCTCGGCAACGCGGACTGGCGCGGAATCATCGCTCAGGTCAGCTCGCTGATGCAGCACCTCTCGGCAATGCCCGCCTTCGCCGCCGAGCGCAGCGACACCCAGGACACCACGCTGCACGCGATCGAGCGTCTGGCAAGACGCAGCAGCCGCACCGAGGCCGATGTTGCCAAACTGCTGCTCAGACTCGCACAGGCGCCCGCACCCGCGATCCCCGCTGGTGCGCGATCGGCCACGCGCGCGCCCAACCCGCCGGCGCCGCGCACTTCGCCAGGTTATTGGCTGCACGGCGAAGGGCAGGCGCAGCTGCGTGCCGCACTCGGCCTGCGCCCGGCTCTGCGCACGACCAGCGGCGCGCTGCGCGCCCGGATTGCACTGCCAGCGCTGGTGGCCGCGCTCGGGCTCGGAACGATCATGCTGACCAGCGTATTCATGTCGCTGGCGGCCGAGCCTGATATTGCAGCCACCTGGTGGGTCGCGGGCGCGCTGCTTGCCCTCTGGCCAGCCAGCGAGACAGTCATCGCCGCGGTCAACAGGCTGATCAGCGAATCACTGCCGCCACGCCGCCTGCCACGGCTGGCTTTGGCCGACGGCATCCCCCTCGAACACCGTGTGCTGGTCGTGCTGCCATCGATGCTGACCGACCCGGCCACCATCGACGCACTGGCTGCGCGCCTGGAGCGGCACCATCTGGCCAACCGGGAAGACCACGCCCAGTTCGCACTGCTGACAGACTTCGCCGATGCCGACAGTGCAATCGGACCCGGCGACGCCCCGCGCCTGGCACAGGCCGTGTCGGCGATCGCCGCGCTGAACGCACGCCATCCCTGCACGGACCCAGCTCAATCCCGATTCCTGCTGCTGCACCGCGCGCGGCAATGGTGCGAGACCGAGCACAAATGGATCGGGTGGGAGCGCAAACGCGGCAAGATCGAGCAGCTGGTCGCCTTGCTGGCAGACCCGGCAGTTTCGACAGCGGCCGAACACCCACTGCGAATCGCCTCGCCTGCCAGCCCGTTCCTGGACCTCGGGCCCCTCTCTCGCGTCGCCGACAAAACGCCCTACCTGCTGACACTCGACAGCGACACCGTGCTGCCACCCGGCGCATTGCGTGATCTGGTCGGAATCGCGGCGCATCCGCTCAATCAGCCCCACTTCGACTGGCAGTTCAGCCGGGTGATATCAGGACACGGGATCCTGCAGCCTAGGATAGTGACCGCGTGGCCGGAGCCGCGCCAGGCGACCTGGTATCACCAGCTCTTCGCCGGGGCGCCCGGCAGCGACCCGTACAACGCATGCGCTTCAGAGGTCTACCAGGATCTTTTCGACGAAGGCAGCTTCACCGGCAAAGGACTGCTCAACGTGGCTGCCATGCAGACCGCGCTGGCTGGCCGCCTGCCGGAAAACCAGGTGCTCAGCCACGATCTGCTCGAAGGCTGCATCGCACGCTGCGGCAGCGTGAGCGACGTGGCCCTGATCGAGGCTGCGCCCGCACATGCCGATGTCGCGGCATCGCGCACCCACCGCTGGACCCGCGGCGATTGGCAGCTGCTGCCGCTGCTTTTGCACCCGCGGCGCTACAGTCTGCGCGCCATCGATCTCTGGAAACTGACCGACAACCTGCGCCGCTCTCTGGTCGCGCCGATGTCGGGCCTGCTGCTGCTGATCGGACTGACAGGCGGCCCGATCTCGCCGTGGGGCACCCTTGCGCTGGCGGCTGCGGCCTTCGGCGCCGGCCCTCTGGTCGGCGCCATCGCGGGACTGGCGCCCAGTCGGGACGACCTGGCATTGCGTCACTTCGCCCGTCAGGCGCTGGCCGATCTCGCGCGCGCGGTGCTTGGTCTTGCCTGGCATCTGGCGCTTTGGCTGCGCGAGACAGTTCTGCTGACTGACGCCATCACACGAGCGCTCTGGCGCACCCTGGTGAGCCGCCGTCGACTGCTGCAATGGACGACAGCAGCGGCTGCCGAGAGCGATGCGGCGCAAGGCTGGCGGCCGCTGCTTCGCCGCCACGCCGGCGTCACGACGCTGGCTCTGGCACTGGGGGCCAGCCTGCTGCTTGCCGGTTCACAGACTCCGTGGCTGGTCATCGCCTTGTGCGCGCTGTGGGCCGGCACGCCATTCTGGATCGCCGTGGCCAGCCGTCCGCCGGTTCAACCAGGCGCAGCACCGCTCAGCGATGTCGATCGCAACTACCTCCAGCCGGTGGCACGCGAAACCTGGGCCTGGTTCGCCGAATATGTCGGCGCCCAAAGCAACCATCTGCCGCCCGACAATGTTCAGACTGTGCCGCGCTTGATGAT
>JAYVOV010000642.1:0-3386 GCA_043757735.1 Burkholderiaceae bacterium | reverse complement strand
CCGAGAATCGGATCGCCTTCGCACGCCAAGCCTGCAACGCGTCGGTCGCCGACTATAACGTTGCGATCAGTCTGTTCCAGCCCGGATCGCTGCGGGTTTAGAAGCCCGGCTGCCTGCCAGATCCGGCTGCCTGCCAAACCCGTCCGCCTGCCAAACCCGTCCGCCTGCCAAACCCGCGATAATCGTGCTGTCGGGCGCATTGCCCATTCCGCAGCCGTTCGTTGGCGCCGTTCCCATGACCGCTTCTTATCCCCGCGACCTCGTCGGCTATGGCCGTACGCCTCCTCACGCCGACTGGCCCGGCCGGGCGCGAGTGGCGGTGCAGTTCGTCCTCAACTACGAAGAGGGCAGCGAAAACAGCGTGCTGCATGGTGACTCCGGGTCCGAGCAGTTTCTGTCGGAAATCATTGGCGCGGCGGCCTATCCCGATCGCCACATGACCATGGAGTCGATCTACGAATATGGATCGCGCGCCGGCGTCTGGCGGATTCTTCGCGAATTCGAGCGCCGCGGCCTGCCGATGACGGTGTTCGGCGTATCGATGGCTTTGCAGCGCCACCCGGACGTCACCCGCGCATTCGTCGAGCTCGGGCACGAGATCGCCTGCCACGGCTGGCGCTGGATTCACTATCAGGGCGTCGACGAAGCCACCGAGCGCGAACACATACGCCGCGGGGTCGAGATCTTGCGCCAGCTTACCGGGCACGCGCCGCTCGGCTGGTACACCGGGCGCGACAGCCCCAATACACGGCGGCTGGTCGTCGAACACGGCGGATTTCGCTATGACTCCGATTACTACGGCGATGACCTGCCCTTCTGGACCGAGGTCGCCGGCGCGGGGCCGCAAGTCACGCCGCATCTGGTCGTGCCCTATTCGCTCGATGCCAATGACATGCGCTTTGCATCGCCCCAGGGTTTTAATACCGCTCAGCATTTTTTCGAATACCTGCGCGACAGTTTCGACGTCCTGTACGTCGAAGGCGAAGAATCGCCGAAGATGATGTCGGTCGGCATGCATTGCCGGCTGCTCGGGCGACCGGGACGTTTCCTCGCGCTGCAGAAGTTTCTCGATCACATCGAGCGCCACGACCGGGTCTGGGTGACGCGGCGGATCGACATTGCCGATCACTGGATTGCGCGTCACCCCTGCCCGCGGGTATGAGCGCCGTCGCTCCGGCGCGATTTGCGCTTGCTTATCAGCCTCCGTATGACTGGGACTGGGTCCTCGCGTTCCTGAGCCGGCGCCTGATCGCCGGCGTCGAACAGATCGAACACGGGGTGTATCACCGCGTCGTGCGCGCGCCCGACGCCGGCGGCTCGGCCCTCGGCTGGCTCAGCGTGCGTCGCGTCGACGGTGTCCCGGCATTGGCGGTCGAGTTGTCACCAAGCCTCGCGCCAGTTGCGGTGGCGGTGCTGTCCCGGGTCGAGCGGTTGTTTGACCTCGGCTGCCGGCCCGATCCGATCAATTCCGTCCTTGGCGCGCTGGCCCATGACGCACCGGGCATACGGGTGCCGGGCGCGTTCGATGGGTTCGAGTTGGCGGTGCGCGCGGTGCTGGGTCAGCAGGTCACGGTCAAGGCCGCGCACACGCTGGCGGGGCGGCTGGCGACGCGGTTCGGCGAACCGCTCGCCGAACTGGGCGCTGAACTGGGCGCCGAGCCGCTCGCCGAACTGGGCGCCGAGTTTCTTGGCGAACCGGACGCGGATGTGCCTGAGCGCGCGGCCGGCCCGCCGGCGGGACTCACGCGAGCCTTTCCCGACGCTCAACGGCTGGCCGGCCTCGGCGTCGACGATCTGGCCGAATGCGGGCTTATCAGGGCGCGTGCCGGGGCCATCCTGGCGATCGCGCGCGCAATTGCCCAGGAAGGGCTGGTCCTGGCGCCAGGCGCACCCCTGGACGCTACGCTGGCGCAGCTCTTGAGCCTGCGCGGTATCGGCGACTGGACCGCCCAGTATGTGGCCATGCGGGCGCTTGCCTGGCCGGACGCGTTTCCCGCGGCGGACCTGATCCTGATGCGCTCGCTTGGGGTAAGCACGCCGGCACAGGCCGTCGCCGCCGCACGGGACTGGCGGCCATGGCGCTCTTATGCGGTCATGCATCTGTGGCGGCGCGCCGGGCTGGCGCGGGACGCGCCCGCGCCGGCTCAGGCGTGACCAGCCGGCGCCCGTGTCGCAGAAGCTTCGGCGGCAGGCGGTGAATGACCGGGCGACAGGTCGGCCGCCAGTGCTTCTCGTTCATCGAACACGAAGCAGTTGCCCCGATAATGCGCGCCGCCAGTCAGCTCGAAATAGCGAAGAATTCCGCCGTCGAGCTGATACACCTGATCGAGGCCGACGTCGCGCATGTGAATAGCTGCTTTTTCGCAGCGAATTCCACCTGTGCAATAACTCACCACCGTCTTGCCGCTCAGTTCGCCGAGATGGTCTTGCAGGGCCTGCGGGAAATCACTGAACTTGGCCAGCCGCCAGTCGATGCAGTGTTCGAACGCGCCATGGTCGACTTCGAAGGCGTTGCGGGTATCGAGCATGACCACCGGGCGACCGGTGTCGTCGTGACCCTGCTTCAGCCAGCGCGCCAGATCGGGCGCGGCAACAGCCGGCGCGCGGCCGGCGTCAGGCCGGATTGCAGGCATGTTCATGCGGATGATCTCGCGCTTGACTTTCACCCGCATGTGCCGGAATGGCTGGCTGTCGGACCAGCTTTCCTTGGCTTGCAGATCGGCCAGGCGTGGATCGTGCGCGAGCATGCGGAGGAATTCGCGCACTGCCGCCGACGGCCCCGCGAGGACCAGATTGATGCCTTCCTCGGCCAGCAGGATGGTGCCCTTGAGTTCGAGACGGGAGGTGAGCGCCAGCAGCGACAGCCGAATATCTGTCGCGTCTGGCAGGGGCACGAACCGGTATGCCGAAATATTGAGAATCAGGACGATTGGTGGTTTCACATCACGGATTATACTGAAATCGGATTTCTCTTATTTCCTCTATAATCTGCCGATAACTGCTGGAGAAGCCGCCATGACCACCTATCGTGAATATCAGAATCAGATTGAAGACCTGCAGCGAAAAGCCGCCGCGGCGCGCAAAGAAGAATTCGGCACAACTGTCCGAGATATCAAGAAGAAAATAGCTGAATTCGGCCTGTCCGCGGCCGATCTGGGCCTGGTGGCGGCTGCGCCGGCCAAGCGCGCGGCCAAATCTGCGGACAAAACAGCGGCCGACGCCGCGACCGGTCCCGGCCGCAAGAAGCGCCGCTCCACCGCTGGCAAAAAAGTTGCGCCCAAGTACCGCGGTCCGGCGGGTGAGCAGTGGACCGGCCGCGGTCGTCAGCCCGGCTGGGTAGTCGCTGCGCTGGCTGCCGGCGGCACGCTGAACGATCTGCTGATCAA
>JAYVOV010000641.1:0-3387 GCA_043757735.1 Burkholderiaceae bacterium | reverse complement strand
GTGCCCGCCGACACATAACCAGCCAGGCCATAGGGCGTGTCATTGGCGATCTTGACCGCCTCGGCCTCGTCTTTGAAGCCCATGATCGAGATGACCGGTCCGAAGATTTCTTCGCGCGCGATGGTCATGTCGTTGGTGACGTTGGCGAACACGGTGGGCCGCACGTAGAAGCCTTTTTCGACGCCTTCGGGACGGCCTGGGCCGCCCGCCACCAGCGTCGCGCCTTCTTCGATGCCTTTGTTGATCAGCGCCTGGATCTTCTCCCACTGAATGGAGGAGACGACCGGGCCAATGTTGGTGTCGGCGGCGCGCGGATCGCCGGCCTTGGTCTTCTCGGCAACGGCTTTGGCGATGGCGATGGCTTCGTTCATCTTGGAATTCGGCACCAGCATGCGGGTGGGCGCATTGCAGGACTGACCCGAGTTGTTGAACACGTGGGCGACACCGCCGGTGACTGCCTTCTGCATGTCGGCATCTTCCAGGATGATGTTGGGCGACTTGCCGCCCAGTTCCTGGCTGACACGCTTGACGGTGGTCGCGGCGCGCTGGGCGACATCGATACCGGCACGGGTGGAACCCGTGAACGAGATCATGTCGATGCCGGGGTGCGCGCTCATGGCGGCGCCGACATCTTGACCCAGACCGTTGATGAGGTTGAACACGCCCTTGGGCACGCCTGCCTCGTGGAGGATTTCGGCGAAGATCAGCGCTGAAGAAGGCGTGAATTCAGAGGGCTTCAGAATCATGGTGCAGCCCGCGGCCAGCGCCGGCGCTACCTTGCAGGCGATCTGATTGAGCGGCCAGTTCCAGGGCGTGATCATGCCGACCACACCGACCGGCTCGCGAACCACCATGGCCGAGCCGATCTGCTCTTCGAAATGATAGTCCTTGAGCACGTCCAGGGTCGACATGATGTGGCCCAAGCCTGCGCCTGCCTGGGCTTTTTCGGCAAAGCCGAGCGGTGCGCCCATTTCGTCCGAAACCGCCGCGCCGATGTCTTTCATGCGCGACTTGTAGACCTCGACAATGCGGGTCAGCAGCGCGATGCGCTCTTCGCGGGTGGTCTGCGAGAAGGTCTCGAAGGCACGCCGGGCGGCAACCACGGCCTTGTCGACATCGGCGGCCGAGCCGAGGGCGATGTCGTACATCGCCTGTTCGGTGGCCGGGTTGACGACAGGGCGGCTTTTCGGCGTCACCGGGTCGACCCAAGCGCCGTCGATATAGAACTGCATGCGATGAACCATGGGGTCCTCTTTGGATGGTGGGTTGAAACAGCACATGCCCAGAACGGGCAGCCTTGTATTTTCGCACGAACCCCAGGCGAGCGTGGCCAATGCGTGTCGATCGGCGGGAGCCGGCAGTGGCCGAATCGGCACGAGCCTGCGATGATCCCCGGCTCTACAAAGGGGGTTTCAATGGACAAGGCATTCGCAGGACTTCGGGTTCTCGATTTTTCAACCACCATCGCCGGGCCGCAATGCACCCGTCTGCTGTCCGACCTGGGCGCAGAAGTGATCAAGATCGAATCCCCGGAAGGCGACATGATGCGCACCCGTCCGCCGCTTCGCAACGGCGCGAGCACCGCGTTCGGTCAGCTCAACGCCGGCAAAAAGAGCGTGGTTCTGGACTTGAAATCGGTGGCGGCGGTGGCGGCGATCCACACGCTGGTGGCCAGTGCCGACATCCTGGTTGAAAATTTCCGGCCCGGCGTGATGCAGCGCCTCAAGCTCGATTATGAGTCGCTCGCGCCGCTCAACCCAAGGCTCATCTACTGCGCCATTTCCGGCTATGGCCAGACCGGACCGTCCTCGCAGCTGCCCGCCTACGCGCCGGTCGTGCACGCGGCATCGGGCTACGACATGGCGCATCTGCGCTATCAGGAGGGGCGCACACGTCCCGACTACTGCGGCGTCTTCTTCGCCGATGTTGCCTCCGGCGCCTACGCCTTTGGCGCCATCGCCACCGCGCTGCACCAGCGCCATGCCACCGGCCGCGGCCAGTTCGTCGATGTGTCGATGCTCGAGACCATGCTGGGCTTCACGCTCACCGAACTGCAGGGCGCGCAGTTTGAGGTGCCGCCGATGGGCCGCCCGATGTTCGGCCCGCTGCAATGCGCCGATGGCTACCTGATGGTGGCGGTGGCCAGCGAAAAAACCTTCCAGGGCTTCTGCGAGGCGGCGGGCCATCCGGAGTGGATCACCGATCCGCGTTTCGCGCTCTACAGCGATCGCCGCACCCACTGGGGCGCGTTCATGGACGCAGCCGAGCAGTGGTCGCATGGCTTGAGCAAGATCGATTGCCAGGCGCAGTTCGATCGCTTCGGCGTGCCCTGCTCGCCCTACCGCAGCGTCGCAGAAGCAATGGCCGATCCGCAGATCGCGCATCGCGATGCGCTGGCCGAGGTCAGCGATGCCGGTGGCAGTTTCAAGGTGCTCAATCCGCCCTTCCGGCTGTCGGCGGCCGAGGTCCAGGTGGGCGCGCACAGCGCCCGGCTGGGCGAACACACCCATGCGGTGCTGCGCGAGGCCGGCTTGAGCGAAGAAGACATCGCCAACCTGAAGGTCTGAGGTCATAAACATGCCGTTTCCGGTCACCGAGCACATCGCGCGCAGCGCGCGCCACACCACCGCCTATCTGTCGTGCGGTGCGCCCGACGCCCCGCTGATCATCTTCGTTCACGGCTGGCCCGAACTCGCGATCAGCTGGCGCCATCAGCTGCGCTGCTTCGCGCAACTCGGCTTTCGCGCCATCGCCCCCGACATGCGCGGCTACGGGCGCTCCAGCCAGTATGCAAAGCACGCCGACTACGCGGTCGAACACGCGGTGGCCGACATGCTCGAACTGCTCGCAGCGCTCGGCGCCGAGCAGGCGATCTGGGTCGGCCACGACTGGGGCACGCCGGTGGTCTGGAACATCGCCAGCCAGCACCCGGAGCGCTGCCTGGGCGTGGCCGGACTGTGCGTGCCCTACCTGCCCCAGGGCTTCACGCCCGCCACTTGCGAACCCTACGTCGACCGCAGCGTCTATCCGCGCGATCAGTTCCCAGTCGGGCAATGGGACTACATGCTTTTTTATGAAGAAAACTTCGCGCGAGCCCAGGCGGTCTTCGAAGCGAATCCTCTGAACACGGTCAAGGCGTTCTTGCGCAAGCCGAACCCGGCCGGCCGCGGCAAACCGTCGTTTCTGGGCGGCGTGCGCCGCGCGGGCGGACACTTCGGCGGCCTCGACGCGGCCCCTGATTTCCCGGTCGACCATGACATCGTCAGTGATGCAGACCTGCACCAGTACGTGGCCTCGCTCACCCGCAACGGGTTCTTCGGGCCGAACGCCTGGTACATGAATGCCGAGCGCAACCTGGCCTATGCCTCAGGTGCCCGCCACGGTGGC
>JAYVOV010000640.1:0-3390 GCA_043757735.1 Burkholderiaceae bacterium | reverse complement strand
TCGGCCCAGCCGACACACTGCACGTCGATCAGCTCGGTTCCGCGCAACAATGCCCAGGACGCACCGGGGATCAATTCTTTGTCGACGAAACTTTGCATCGCGACGCGAACACCGGAAAAATCGAGTCCGGTGGGTGTGACCTTTAAGTCGTACATGAATGCTCCAGGAGAGTGGACTGATACCGGCCCTCACCTGTTGAGGATGGTCTTCCAGGGGCGCCTACCGTCGCTTGACAACCACCGAACGCGTGGCGCGAAGAGGGGCCGCAATTGCTGGCGTTCGTCGAGGAATTCGCGCAGACACCTGGCCTGGGGCCCAGGAAGATCCTTGAATTTTCTTCAGCAATAATTCGAGCATATAATTGCTCATGACAAAAGAAGGGGGCTGATCATGGCAACGCGAGGAATCAGCATCAAACCCCCATCGACCAATGCTCGGGCGAGCGTGCTGAGTAAAGCGTTGATGCGTTCGGCCGCTTACCTGGGCTTGAACGGCGCGCAACTGGCCGCTGCGATCGGCGTCAGCGAGTCGAGCGTGTCTCGCCTGGCCAATGGCAGCAGGGCGCTGGAACTGGGGACCAAAGAGGCCGAACTCGCCGCGCTCCTGATCCGGTGCTTCCGCTCGCTCGACGCGCTGGTGGGCGGCGACGACGCGCAGCGCCGGGCCTGGATGGCCACGTACAACCGCGCGCTCAATGGCGTGCCGCGCGATCTCACTGCGTCGGCGCAGGGGCTGGTGAACACACTGGCTTATCTCGATCGGATGCGGGCGCCGCTGTGACGGCCAGCCCGGCCGCTTGGCAACCCGCCTGGCTCGCGAAGCTTTCCGCCAAGACCTGGTCATTGTGGCGCGGCGTGGAGGCCCAGCACCAGATCGCCACCATGAAACTCGTCGATACCCTGGCCGAGCAGAGCCTGCTGGAGGAACTGCTCGAGCACAGCAGCCGCCGCTGCCGATGCACACCACGGGAGTGCACTACCTGCTGTCGACGCCGTTTCGCTACGTCAGCAATTGGCCCTCGCGCTTTCGTGTGCCGGGCGAGGCGGGCATCTGGTATGGCGCCGAACGTCTGGCAAGCGCCTGCGCCGAGGTTGGCTATTGGCGGTGGCGCTTTGCGATGGACAGCGACGCGCTGCGAACCCAGGCGGTGCTGAGCGAACACACGTTTTTCGAGGCGAAGGTCGCTGGCCGGGTGGTCGATCTAACCGCACGGCCCTGGTCCCGATTTGAGCTGGCGTGGATGGATCCCGACAACTATGCGGCCTGCCACGCGCTGGCGCGCGCCGCGCGCGCAGCCAATGCCGACTGGATCCGCTACCGCTCGGTGCGTGACCCGAAGCATGGCGCCTGCGGGGCCGTGCTGGTGGTTCAAGCGTTGATGCTCGCCGACCTCACCGGGCAGCAGACTTGGGTCTGCAAGGTCACCGCGACAGTGCTGATGCGCCCGCTGGCCATTGCGTCAGAGGCGCAGCCGCTGTCGTTTTCGTTTTCGTTCGCGTGAGCGGCTTTGTGTTCTGGTGGACAATCCGCCTCAGCCTGAGGCTGCTCCTCCTTGACCCCGGCTGCTGCGCTGCAGTATCCTTCGTCTGATACCCACGTCGTCCGGCGACCCCAGTTCGTGTCGCATGGCGCCGTCGTCATTTCAGCGCCAGACGCATCGGTCTTCGTGCTGACCTGACACTTCTCGCCTTGGCCGTCCTCAAAAGGGATCTGGCCGGCGTCCAATCAATCTCGCAGGTTCCGTTTCAAGGTCTGTGTCGAGGCACTCGCGGATTGCGTGTGTGTTGGCGCCGGCGGGCGGGCTCCCTGGACCTTGAAAAGGAAATCTTTCATGGAACTCACTGGTGCAGAAATCGTCGTTCGATGTCTTCAGGAAGAAGGCGTCGAGCATGTCTTCGGCTATCCGGGTGGTGCGGTTCTCTACATCTACGACGCCATCTTTCAGCAGGAAGTCTTCCAGCACATCCTGGTGCGCCACGAGCAGGCTGCGGTTCACGCCGCCGACGCTTACTCGCGCAGCACCCACAAGGTAGGCGTCTGTCTGGTCACCAGCGGGCCGGGTGTGACCAACGCGGTCACCGGCATCGCCACCGCTTACATGGACTCCATCCCGATGATCATCCTGTCGGGACAGGTGCCGACGCACGCGATCGGCCTGGATGCCTTCCAGGAGTGCGACACGGTCGGCATCACCCGCCCGTGCGTGAAGCACAACTTTCTCGTCAAGAATGTCAAAGACCTCGCCGAGACGATGAAAAAGGCGTTTCACATCGCCACCACCGGGCGCCCTGGCCCGGTTCTGATCGATATCCCGAAAGATGTCACCCGCGATAAATGCCGTTTCGAGTATCCGAAGACGGTCGAGATGCGTTCATACAACCCGGTGGTCAAGGGCCACCAGGGTCAGATCAAAAAGGCGCTGCAACTGCTGATGCAGGCCCAGCGCCCGATGATCTACACCGGTGGCGGCGTGATCCTGGCCAATGCCGCGCCCGAACTGAACAAGCTGGTCGATCTGCTTGGCTATCCGATCACCAATACCCTGATGGGCTTGGGCGGGTTTCGCGCCAGCGACCGCAAGTTCGTCGGTATGCCGGGCATGCATGGCACCTACGAAGCCAACATGGCGATGCAGCACTGCGACGTGCTGCTGGCGGTGGGCGCGCGGTTTGACGATCGCGTGATCGGCGATCCCAAACATTTTGCGCAGAACCCGCGCAAAATCATCCACATCGATATCGACCCCTCGTCCATCTCCAAGCGAGTCAAGGTCGATGTGCCGATCGTCGGTGACGTGCGCGAGACCCTGATCGACCTGATCGCACTGTTCGAGCAGCAGCAGCTGGCCGGCAGTCATAAACTCGATGAGCCCGCCTTGGCCTCCTGGTGGGAGCAGATCGACCAGTGGCGCACCAAGGACTGCCTGCGCTACGACAAGACCTCCAAGCTGATCAAACCTCAGTTCGTGGTCGAGAAGCTCTGGGAAGTGACCAATGGCGATGCCTACATCACATCGGATGTCGGCCAGCACCAGATGTGGGCGGCGCAGTTCTACCGCTTCGACAAACCTCGTCGCTGGATCAATTCTGGCGGGCTGGGCACCATGGGTGTGGGCCTGCCCTACGCGATGGGCGTGAAGATGGCCCATCCGGACGCGCAGGTGGCCTGCATCACCGGCGAGGGTTCCATCCAGATGTGCATCCAGGAACTCTCCACCTGCAAGCAGTACCACCTGCCGGTGAAGATCGTGAACCTGAACAATCGCTACCTGGGCATGGTCCGGCAGTGGCAGGAGATCGAGTACGGCAGCCGATATTCGGAGTCGTACATGGATGCGCTGCCTGATTTCGTGAAGCTGGCGGAGGCTTATGGCCACGTCGGCATCCGTGT
>JAYVOV010000639.1:0-3392 GCA_043757735.1 Burkholderiaceae bacterium | reverse complement strand
GCCTGCACTTCGCGCAGGATCGCCAGCGTGCCTTCGGCATGACCGAGCACGCCCTCACCGCTGCGGCCGCTCTCGCCCGGGCAGCACTGTGCCAGCAGCGCCAGTGCGTCGGGCACGGGCGAGGGGGCGGGGGTGGCGGATTCTGCCGGTTCCACCAGGGCTCAGGCTTCAGAAAACTTAAGCTTTGCAATTCCCCGAAGATCGATCTGCTTTCGCGCCTGCCAGAGGTAGTGGGCGTCTTGCATGGACAGCCAGCTTTCTGCGGAGCGGCCAAGCGCCTTGGAAAGTCGGCGCGCCAGCGCCGGCGTTACCCGGCTGGTTCCCTTGAGAACCCGACTCAGCGTCGACGCCGCGACGCCCAAAGTGTCGGCAAGATCGCGACCGCTGAGCGCGTTTGGCTCCAGGTAAATTGCCGAGATGAACTCGCCCGGATGCGGTGGGTTGTGCATTGCCATCAGTGATAGTCCAACAAAGGACACAAGGTCCTATCATAGCGCCGTGATAGCGCCGTGCCCCCAACCCAACCCACCACCACAGGCCCCCCAGCAATGCCGCTTCGCTGGTTCAAGCGCACCGCCCCCCCCTGCCTGATCGACGATGTCTCCTGGTCGCAGGCCGTCGCCGGCCTGAACACCACCCTGATCCTGCCCGAGGCTGCACTGCCGCGCCTGCGCGCCCTCAGCGAGCAATTCCTGCGCGACAAGACAATCACCGGTGTGCGCGGCTTCGAGGTGACGCCCCTGGTGCGCACCGCCATCGCCCTGCAGGCCTGCCTGCCGGTGCTGGAGCTGGGCCTGGCCGGGTATCACGACTTTGTTGAGATCGTGGTCTACCCGGCCCAGTTCCGGGTGCCCCGACGCCAAACCGATGACGCGGGCGTGGTTCACGAAACCGAAGACTGGCTGGCCGGCGAAGCCATGGAAGGCGGCCCGGTGGTGCTGTCGTGGGAGGATGTGGCGCCCGATCGGACAGACCTCGGCAGCAACGTGGTGGTGCATGAGTTCGTCCACAAACTGGACATGCTCGACGGCGAAGCCGACGGCATCCCGCCCCTGCCCGCAGCCCAGCGCGCGCGCTGGGCGCAGACCTTGCACGAAGCCTACGATGATTTCTGCGCGCAGCTCGACCGGCTGGAGCGCTCGATCCCCCGCCACATCGACCCCGAAAGCGCAGCCGCCGACGACTGGTACCGCAGCCTGCCTCTGGACCCCTACGCGGCCACAGACACTGCTGAATTCTTCGCGGTCTCTGGCGAAGTTTTCTTCTTCGACCCCGCCGCGCTGCAGCAGGCCTTTCCGGCCTGGTTTTCACTCTTATGCCAATTCTTTCGTCAAGACCCCCTGACAAAAGAAATATTGCAGCGCAACACATCGCCTGACGCATCCGAATAGCCGCCGGCAGCACCCCGAAAACCGGCCGAATGTCGGCTATTCTTACACTCCCCCAGCCGTCCAGCCCGCCTGATCGCCACTCGTGCGCTATCTCACGTTGTGCAATCGACTCCCGCGATATTCTGATTTTCCGCCGCTTTCCGGCAATACCCGCCAGCAATGATTCGACTCTTCAACCACTACCTGTCGGTGAGAACGCTGCTGCTGACCGCCATCGAGGCGGCAGTGCTGTTCCAATCGGTGGTGCTGGGTTTTCAGATCCGGATGTCGGACTTCGCCTTGCGCGTGCCGGTTGCCGAGGCGGGTGTTTTCACCGGGATCATGCTGGTGATGATGACCGGTCTGGGTCTCTATCAGCAGCGGTCCGAGCCATTCCGGGCGACGGCCCAGCGGCTGCTGGTGGCCTACGGCATGTCGCTGGTGCTGATGAGCTTCGTCTTCTGGCTGTTTCCGGGGTTCTACGTGGGCCGCGGCGTGTTCGCGGTGAGCTCGATGTTCGCCATGATTGGCGTGCTGCTGGTCCGCCTGATCTTCTTCCGCGTGACCGACATCGGGCTGCCGCGGCGGCGAGTGCTGGTGCTGGGCAATGGCCCCGAAGCCGAAGAAATCATCCGTTACCTTCATGAGGGCGAGCTGGTCCGCTCCATCCAGTACGCTGGCATGTACCCGGTGGTTTCCGAGCGCGAAACCGGCGAACCCGAGCGCCGCATCAATCATGACCAGCTCATGCGCACCGTGCGCGATCTGCGGGTGTCCGAAATCGTCATCGCGGTGCGCGAGCGCCGAGGCGGCGTGCTGCCGCTGCGCCAATTGCTCGACGCCCGCCTCACCGGCGTTCGGGTGATGGACCTGGCTGCGTTCTACGAGCGCGAACGCGGCATGCTCAAAGTCGACAACCTGCGCGCCAGCTGGCTGATCTTCGGCCAGGGCTTCGATCAGGGCATGGCGCGCGATGTGGTCAAGCGCATCTTCGACGTCTTCGTGAGCGTGGCCATGCTGATCGTGACCTTGCCCATTGTGCTGATCGCAATCGTCATGATCGTGCTCGAGTCTGGCTGGCCGGTGCTCTATCGCCAGGAGCGGGTTGGTCAGGGCGGCAAAACCTTCACCATCTACAAGCTGCGCTCGATGTGCCAGGATGCCGAAAAAGACGGCCGTCCGCAGTGGGCCAAGGTGGTAGATGATCGCGTCACCCGGGTGGGGAGGTTCATCCGCAAGACCCGAATCGACGAGCTGCCGCAGCTCTACAACGTGCTGCGTGGCGACATGAGCTTCGTTGGCCCGCGCCCGGAGCGGCCGTTTTTTGTTGATCAGCTGATCACCCACATTCCCTACTATGACGTGCGCCACAGCGTGAAGCCGGGCGTGACGGGATGGTCGCAGGTTCGCTACCCGTATGGCGCTTCAGTTGAAGATTCGCTGGCCAAGCTGCAGTACGACCTGTACTACGTCAAAAACCACTCCTTGTTCCTCGATCTGCTGATTCTAGTCGAGACCGCACAGGTGGTGCTGCTGGGCAAAGGGGCTCGTTGACCCACCCACCCCAACCCGCGCAAGCGCTGTGCTAACCCAACTCGCCCTGATCGGTTTCGTCGCAGCCGCCCTGGCCTACACGGTTCTGGCGGGCCTGCTGGCGATGCGTGGCGCAGCCTCCTTGGCTGGACGCCTGTTCATCAGCGCTATGTTCGCCCAGGCCCTGTGGGCCGTCCTGCTGGCCATCGCCACCGCGGGACTCAGCCTGCCAGGGGTACTGATCGGTATCGCCGAGGCATTTCGGCTTTTCTTGTGGCTGGCTTTCCTGCTGGCGCTGATTCGCGCCGCCGGCGGTACTGATTTAGTCGCGTCGATGGCCATCAACGACGCCCGCCGCATCGCCAACAGCGGCCTGGTTGCCGCTGCGGCGATCGCCACCGGGCTGATCGCCATCGACACCTTCGCGTTCGGCGAACGCCCGGCCTACATCGTGCGGGTGATCGGCACCGTGTTCACCCTGGTCTGCAT
>JAYVOV010000638.1:0-12698 GCA_043757735.1 Burkholderiaceae bacterium | reverse complement strand
GCAGGTTCGTGTAGGTGTCGATCAGGATCGGCTGTTCGGTGCGCAGCGCTGCCCGCACCACTGCGTTTTTGCGCAGGGCGGTATCAGCCCCGCTGACGGGCGCGTGCTGGCCGGTGTTCACGTCGAGGCTGGAATGCAGTGCTTCGATGCGCGCCATCAGGGTGCGGGTGCCTTGCTTGACCAGCACACGCTGGCCGATTTTTCCGGGCCGCTCGTCCATCCAGCACAGGTCGATCTCGATGCGGTCGGACAGCGTCGCCGGCTGATCGGCGTGGATCAGCACAGTGCCACGGCCGATGTCCAGGTCAGTGTCGAGCACCAGCGTGATCGACTCACCGGCGCCGGCCTGCAGGCGCGCGTCTTCGTGCAGGAGGATGTCGGTCACGGTGGCCACCCGGGCCTGGCCGTCAGCCGAATCTTCGGCCACGGTTACGCGGTCGCCGACTGCTATGCGCCCGCTTTCGACGCGTCCCGACAGGCCCCGGAAGTCATGCCAGCGATCGCCGGCCGTACGCCCGGTGGGCCGGATCAGGCCCTGCACCGGAAAGCGCAGCGCGCCCCGGCTGTCGGTCTCGTTGCGACCAGGCAGCGACAGCAGCAGATCGGCCAGCAGCGGGCCGCGATACCACGGCATGCGATCGCCGCGGCGCGCGAGATGGTCGCCATCGAGCGCGCAGATCGGCAGCACATGCACCTGACTGACCGGCGCGTCCGGCTGCGCGGCGATGCCGGCTTCGATCGCCTCGATGGTTTCGCGGGCGGCGGTGAAGCGGGCCTGATCGAACTGCACCAGATCCATCTTGTTGACCAGATAGACGCGCTGACGCACGCCCAGCAAAGAGGCCAGCATTGCATGGCGCCGGGTCTGCTCCAGGGGGCCGGTGCGGGCGTCGACCAGAATCAATGCAGCATCTGACTGGCTGGCAGCGCAGACCATGTTGCGGGTGTATTCGACGTGGCCGGGCGAGTCGGCCAGAATGAAGCTGCGCGAGCCGAACGCGAAGTAGCGATACGCGACGTCGATGGTGATGCCCTGCTCGCGTTCGTCGGACAGGCCATCGGTGAACAGCGATAGGTCGAGTTCGCCGCGACCGCGCCGCTGCGAGGCGCGGCGCAGGTCTTCGAGCACATCGTCGTCGATCCGATCGAGGTCGTGCAGCAGGCGCCCGATGAGAGTGCTCTTGCCGTCGTCGACGCTGCCGGCAGTCATCACGCGCAGCACCGGGGCGATGCCCTCGGCCAGGGCGGGCGCAGCGATGCCGGCGAGCACGGGTGTGTCACCGAGCACGGGTTTGTCACCGAGCACGGGTGTGTCACCGGTCACGGGTGTGTCGCCGGTCGGCTGGGTGGCGAGCGTGCTCATCAGAAATAGCCCTCGCGCTTGCGCGCTTCCATCGAGGCCTCGGACGTGCGGTCGTCCAGGCGCGTGGCGCCGCGTTCGCTGACGCGGGCCACCAGGGTTTCGGCCAGCACCGCTTCGGTGCTGGTTGCGTCGGACAACACAGGGCAGGTGCAGGTCATGTCGCCCACGGTGCGATAGCGCACGCGCAGGGTTTTGACCGATTCACCCGCGCGTGGTGGTGTCACGTGCGTGACCGCCAGCAGACGGTCGCTGCGCTCGATCACTTCGCGGTCATGGGCCAGGTAGATTTGCGGTAGCGCGACCCGCTCACGCACGATGTATTGCCAGACGTCGAGTTCGGTCCAATTGGAGATCGGGAACACGCGCAGGTGCTGCTCCGGGGCGACGCGGGCGTTGTACAGCGACCAGAGCTCGGGGCGCTGGCGGCGCGGGTCCCAATGTCCGAAAGCATCGCGATGCGAAAAGACCCGCTCCTTGGCGCGCGCCTTTTCTTCGTCGCGACGGGCGCCGCCGATCAGTGCATCGAAGCCGAATTCGGCGATCGCGTCGAGCAGTGTGACCGACTGCAGCGCATTGCGCGAGCCCAGCGCTCCAGGGTCGGCCACCTTGCCCTGGGCGATGCTGTCCTCGACCGATCTTATGACCAGGCGCTCGCCCAGACGCTGCGCGGTGGTGTCGCGAAAGGCAATGACTTCGGGAAAGTTGTGGCCTGTGTCGACATGCACCAGCGGGAACGGGAAGCCGCCGGGTCGGAAGGCCTTCTCGGCCAGGCGCAGCAGGACCAGCGAATCCTTGCCGGCGGAAAAGAGCAGCGCGGGCACGCGGCATTCGGCGGCGGCTTCGCGCAGGATATGAATGGCTTCGGACTCAAGCCAGTCGAGCCGGGCCTGCGCGCCCTGGGCCGCCTCGCGGATCCGCAGGGCGTCGGCATGCACACGGTCGTTCATGAAAGGGCTTCCTCTGACACTGCAGCTGCGTTGTGGCGGCGCAGGCGCCCATCGGCGCCGACATGCAGCCCGCACTCTTTGATCGTTGCGGCTTCCCACCACCAGCGGCCTGCTCTCGGGTTTTCGTCGGCGCCGACCGCCCGCGTGCAGGGGCCACAGCCGATGCTGGGGTAACCCTGGGCGTGCAGGGCATTGACTGGCACGTCGCCGGCTCGCAGGTAGGCCCACACCTGCTTCTCGGACCAGGCGGCCAGCGGGTTGAGCTTGATGCGGGTGCCGCCGTCGGCATCGGGCTCGTGCTCGATCTCGGCAATGCCGGCGCGCTCGGCCGATTGCGCGCGGCGCAGACCGGTGACCCAGCCGTGCTTGCCGGCCAGCGCACGCGCCAGCGGCTTTACCTTGCGGGCATCGCAGCAGGCCTTGCGGGCCTCGACTGAATCGTAGAAGCCGTCGATGCCGAAGCGGTTCACAAAGAACTCGACCCTGGCCGATTCTGGAAAGATCACCCGAATCTTCAGGCCCAGGGTGGCGTATTGACGCTGCGCCTGCGCGAGCTGGGTGTAGGTCGCGGGGGGCAGGCGACCGGTGTCCAGGGTGAGCACCTCGATCGGCAGCCGATGGCGCGCGATCAGGTCGGTGATCAGCATGTCTTCAGGTCCGAGCGAGCTCACCTGGACCAGCCGCGCGTGACGGGCGGCGGCATCGCTCAGCAGCGCGACGGCGGCGCTGACCTGAGCGGCAACGATTGGCGGATAGTCGCTCATGGCGTCAGCTCGGCCGCACGTGACAGCAGGGCCAGCTTGCGCAGCACCAGCGGCGTGATGCCGTCGCTTGCCGTCTGGTAGGCATCGCTGAAGGTATCGAAGGCGGCGATCGCTGCCTGCGGGTCTTCGGTATCGCGCAGCTCAAAGCTGTCGAAGCCGACGCGTCGCAGGGCGTAGAGCTGATCGCGCCAGAGCGGACCCGCAGCACGAAGCGGGCCCTGCCAGCCCAGTCGGCGGCGCAGCACGCTTGCAATCGAAAAGCCGCGACCATCGGTGGCGCTCGGGAAATGCACGGCCACCAGGTGCGCTGCGGCCAGCGCGGGCGCGATGGCATCGAGACCGCTGTCGGGTTCCAGCCAGAGACCGTCGCGTCCGCTGCGCCCGGCGGTGCGGGCGGCGGCGACCGAGCCGTCCTGCCAGGCGGTTGCGTCGAACAGCAGATCGCCTGCGGACGGGATCGGGTCGGTGCCAGTGTGGCGCTGCCATGTGTCGTCCACCAGAAGGCGCCGGCTATCAATGACTCGTTGCATATGCGCTCTCCTTGAAGGGTTCGATGCCGACGCGCTCGACGACGTCGACGAAGGTCTCGTCCTCGTGCTCGCGGATGGCGATGTAGCGTTCGATCATGCGTTCGATGGCGGGGGCCACTTCGGCCGAAGACATCGATGGTCCGATCACCTTGCCGAAGGCGGCCCGTTGTCCGGGTCGGTTGCCGGCATGGCCGCCGATCGTGATCTGGTACCACTCTTCGCCATGCTTATCGACGCCGAGCACGCCGATATGACCGACATGGTGATGGCCGCAGGAATTGATGCAGCCGGAAATCTTGATGTCGAGCGGGCCGATGTCGAACCACTCGTCGGCACGCTCGAAACGCGCGAGCAGGTCCTCGGCGATCGGCAGCGACTTGGCATTGGCCAGCGAACAGAAGTCGCCGCCGGGGCAGGCAATGATGTTGCTGATCAGGCCGATGTTGGGGCGCGCCAGGCCCAGCACATCCAGGGCGCGCCACACCACCGGCAGGCTCGCGATCGGCACCCAGGGCAGGATCAGGTTCTGCTCATGGGTCACCCGCAGTTCGCCGGCGCTGTGTTCGGCGGCCAGCGAGGCGATCGCGTCCATTTCGTCTGCCGTGGCGTCGCCCGGGGCCACGCCGGGGCGTTTGAGGGAGACCGAGACCGCACGACGGCCGGCCAGGCGATGGTCGTGGGTGTTGCGCCGTAGCCAAGCCGAAAAGCGCGGCAGGTCGGCAGCCAGCAGTTCGGCCGCTTCACCTTCGCCCGCGGCCAGTGCGGCGATGCTCGGTGGGTTGTCGATGGGTTCGACGGGATCGACGAAGTGCGCGCGGATCGAGTCGATGGCTTCGGGGGTGAGCAGCGACAGGGCGGGGCCGCCGGCGTGCCAGTCGCGCTCGACCTGCTCGCGATAGGCGTCGATGCCCAGCTCACGCACCAGGATCTTGATGCGCGCCTTGTACTTGTTGTCGCGGCGTCCAAAGAGATTGTAGACGCGCAGCATCGAGTCCAGATACGTGAGCAGGTCGCGCTCCGGCAGCCAGTCGCGAATGCACTGGCCGATCACCGGGGTGCGGCCCATGCCGCCGCCGACAAACACCTCGAAGCCGATCTCCCCCTGGTCGCTGCGGCGGACGTTGAACCCGATGTCGTGCGCCTTGACCACCGCGCGGTCTATCGTCGCGCCAGACAGCGCGATCTTGAACTTGCGCGGCAGGGCTGCGAACTCGGGGTGAAATGTCGACCACTGCCGGATCAGCTCGGCATAGGGGCGCGGATCGACCAGTTCGTCGGCGGCCACGCCGGCCAGGTGGTCGACAGTGGTGTTGCGCACGCAGTTGCCGGAGGTCTGGATGGCGTGCATCTGCACGCTCGCCAGCTCGGCCAGCAGGTCTGGCACGCGCTCGAGCGCCGGCCAGTTGTACTGGATGTTCTGGCGGGTCGTGAAGTGACCATAGCCATGGTCGTATTCGCGGGCGATGCGTGCGAACAGGTGCAGCTGGCGCGACGACAGTTCGCCGTAGGGCACCGCGACCCGCAGCATCGGCGCGTGACGCTGGATGTACAGGCCGTTCTGCAGGCGGATCGGCCGGAAATCTTCTTCCGAGAGTTCACCGCGCAGGAAACGCGCGGTCTGGTCGCGAAACTGGGCGACCCGTTCGTCGACGAGGCGTTGATCGATGCAATCGTAGCGGTACATGAGATGGCCGGAAGAAGTCGTCGAATACAGGGGCGCGAAGTTATCGCGTTCCGGCGTCCTGACTAACGAAATCTTCCCTTGATCGACCAAAGCTGCGCTTATATGGCGCGCCGGCCGCTCATGTCCCGGGCGCGGTCACGCCTTGATTTGCAGCACCATCTCGACCTCGACCGCAATCTGATTGGGCAGCGCCACCAGGCCCACCGCCGAGCGGCCACCGCGGCCGTGCTCGGCGCCCAGCAATTCCACGAACAGGTCTGAAAACCCGTTGATCACCTTGGGCATGTCATTGAAGTCGGGCGTGCAGTTGACCATGCCCAGCACCTTCACCACCCGCTCGATGCGATCGAGCGAACCGAGCACCGAGCGGATATTGGCCAGCATGTTCAAGCCCACCCAGCGTGCGGCGTCGTAACCCTGTTCGACGCTCATGCCACCGCCGAGCTTGCCAGTGATAGACGTGCCGTCGGCTCGGCGCGGACCGATGCCCGACATGAAGAGCAGGTTTCCCACCGCGACACCCGCGACATAGTTGCCGATGGGTTTCGGCACGGGCGGCAGCTGCAGGCCGAGTTCGGTCAGACGTTGTTCGATGCTCATGGCGTTTTTTCCGAGGTGAGAGGAATGGCGGGGTCTGTAGCGTCCCTTGTTCGAGGGGGCGGCGTCAAGCCGGCGGTTTGCGCCCCCGCGCGCGGCGGGGATTTGACGCCGAGCCCGCTTGGATTCAACTCCGACAGCCTCTTAGAGCCACAATGTCGTCCTCGAACTTACTTCCGGAGCCACGATGGATCTTTCCCGCTTCCCCCGCCGCCGCTACACGCTGGACCCCACGCCGCTGGAATTCATGCCCAATTTCAGCCGAGCGCTCGGCGGGCCGAAGGTCTGGGTCAAGCGCGACGACATGCTCGGTCTGACCCCCGGGGGCAACAAGACGCGCAAGCTCGAATTTTTGATGGCCGACGCGCTGGCCCAGGGTGCCGACACGCTTGTCACCTGCGGCGCGCCGCAGTCCAACCACTGCCGCATCACGCTGGCCGCCGCGGTTCGCGAAGGCATCAAGTGCCGTTTCGTCATCGAGGAGCGGGTGCCGGGCAGCTACAACGCCCGTGGCAGCGGCAACCACTTCATGTTCCGGCTGATGGGCGTGGAATCGATCACGGTGGTGCCTGCGGGCACCAATATGCGTGAAGCCATGCAGCGGGTGGCCGATGAGGTGAGTGCCGCCGGCCGCAAGGCCTACATCATCCCGGGCGGCGGCTCCAATGCGCTCGGCGGACTGGGTTATGTGGTCTGCGCGCAGGAGCTGCAGCAGCAGTTCTTCGACCAGGGCGTGCGCATCGATCAGGTGGTGGTCGGCTCGGGCAGCTCCGGCACGCACGGCGGGCTGCTGGCCGGATTCCTGGGCAACCGGATCCAGATTCCTATCGTCGGCATCGGCGTGAGCCGGGACCCGGCCGATCAGGATCCGCTGGTCCACCAGGAAGCGCAGGCCGTGGCCGATCTGCTGGGCCTGGACATGACAGTGCCGCGCGAAAAAGTGGTGAGCTTCGGCGAATATTGGCGGCCCAAGTACTCCGTTCCCAATGCCGCAATGATCGAAGCGGTGCAGATGCTGGCGCGCACCGAGGGCATCCTGCTCGATCCGGTTTATACCGGCAAGGTGATGGCCGGGCTGATCGGTCTGTCGCGCAAGGGCTTTTTCCGTGCCGACGAGAACGTGCTGTTCCTGCATACCGGCGGCGCGACGGCGCTGCATGCTTATGAGGCGCAAGTCCTGGGCGACACGCCGGTGGCTGACTGACATGAGTCGACACGCACCTGCGGCGACGCCTGGCGAGCCCCCGGCCTGTCTGGGTTTCGACCCGGCGCCGCGCGTCCCAATGCGGAAACTGCCGCCGCTCACCTGCGACTCGCACCACCACGTGTTCGGGCCCTATGCGCGGTATCCGATGCAGCCCGAGCGCAGCTACACCCCGCCCGAGGCGACGCTCGAGGACTACCGCCGCATGTGCCGCGCCGTCGGCATCGAGCGCAGTGTGCTGGTTCATCCCAGCATCTATGGCATCGAGCTGTCGTCGCTGATCGACACGCTGGAAACCTGCCGCGACTGGATGCGTGGCGTAGCGGTGATCGATGAGTCGATCAGTGACGCGCAGCTGGTGCGGCTGGATCGAGCGGGCGTGCGTGGCGTGCGCTTCAATGTGCTGTTCAAGGGCGGCACACCGCTGGCGAAGGCGCGCGCCATCGCCGAGCGTATCCGCCCTCTGGGCTGGCACGTCCAGCTGCTCATCGATGTCTCCGGGCACCCCACGCTCTACGATGACTGGAAGGATTTCCCGGTGCCGGTGGTGGTCGATCACATGGGGCATCTCGATGCGAGCCACGGCGTGACTGTGGCCGGATTCCAGGGCCTGCTGCGATTGCTGCGCGAGGCGCGCTGCTGGGTCAAGCTTTCTGGCGCTTATCGGATGTCGGCGCTCGGGCAGCCGTACCCCGATGCGTTACCCTTCGCGCGGGCGCTGGTGGCGGCCAATTCCGATCGACTGGTCTGGGGCACCGACTGGCCGCATCCGTCGGTGCAGGTCATGCCCAACGATGGCGATCTTGTCGATCAGCTGGCCGAGTGGCTGCCTACCGATTCTCTACGCGAGCAGGTGCTGGTCCACAACCCGGCGCGCCTCTACGGTTTCTAACCATCAGGAAGACAGCATGAAAAGATCCTTTGTCCGCGCCCTCGGGGCCAGCTTCGCCGCAGCCTTGTTCGGCGCCGCGGTGCCGGCCTACGCGCAGTCCAAACACGTCATCAAGTTGGGCTGGGTCACCCCGGACAGTCCGCAGGACCCCTATGCCACGGGTGCACGCACCTTCAAGCAGGCGGTTGAACGCCAGTCCAACGGCCGCATCGAAGTGCAGCTCTTCCCCAACCGGCAGCTCGGCGACGAGAAGCCGATGCTCGAAGGCCTGCGCTTCGGCACGGTCGATGTGGCGGTGATCACCAATGCGGTCATTGCGCAGATTGAGCCCGGCTTCCAGGTCAACGATCTGCCCTTTCTCTACGCCAGCGAGTCGCAGGCTCACAAGGTGCTCGACGGCAAGTTGGGTGCAATACTGGCCAAACGCCTGGAGAGCAAGGGCATTGTCAATCTGGGGTTCATGGAGGGCGGGTTTCGGCACATGATCAACAACGTGCGCCCGGTCACCAAACCCGAGGACGTCAAGGGCGTGAAGTTCCGGGTGATGCAGAACCCGGTGTTCATCGACATGTTCGCCTCGATGGGCGGCAACGCGGTGCCGATGGCCTGGGGTGAAACCTTCACCGCTGTGCAGCAGGGCACGATCGACGGACTGGAGATTCCGATCGCGGTGATCGATTCGTCCAAGTACAACGAGGTCACCAAGTTCCTGTCGCTGACCAACCATACCTATTCGATGATCGCGCTGATGATCTCGAAGAAGTCGCTCGACAAGCTGCCGCCCGATCTGCAGGCGGTGGTGCGCGAGGCCGGCCGCACGGCGGTGGGCGCCCAGCGCCAGGCGGCGGGCGCCAATGCCCGGCAGCTGGTGGACGCGCTCTCCAAGAAAGGCATGAAGGTAAATTCGGTGACTGACATCGCTGCGTTTCGCACTTCGGTGAAGCCGGTTTACGAAAAATTCAAGGAATCGATCGGGCCTGAGCTGATGAACGAGGCGCTGGCTGCGGTCAAGTGACGCTGCTCGTCCGCTTGAATGCGACGCTCGCGCGCGCCGTGCGCGTGATCGTCGTGCTGCTGGTCCTGGTGATGACCGCTGCGCTGGCGGCGCAGGTCTTGCTGCGCTACGCGTTCAACATCACCTTGTCTTGGAGCGAAGAGCTCTCGCTGGGTCTGTTCACCTGGACCATTCTGCTTACCGCGGCGCTCGGCGTGCAGGAGGGTTTCCATGTACGGATGGCGATCGTGCTCGACACGCTGCCCAAGGTCGCCCGGCGTGAATCGGAGCGGGTGATCCATCTGGCCACTGTGGCGGTCGGGCTGTTCCTGGCCTGGGCCGGCTGGCGCTACGTGGCCGATACCCGTGGCGCAACGTCGGCGGCGATCGGCTACCCGATCGAACTGCTGCACGCGTCGGCGCTGATCTGCGGCCTGCTGATCACACTCTTTGCGCTGGAGTCCGCGCTGAGTGGTCGGGTTGACGAACCGCAGCCTATCGATCCCGAACATGTCTGAGTCGGCGCTCATTTTGTCACTGGGCTTCGGCGTGCTGCTGGTGCTCGGCGTGCCCTTCGGCATCGCGCTGCTGCTCAGTACCGCAGCGGTGCTGGTGGTGGCCGACATCGAGCCCATCCTGCTGGCCCAGACCCTCATTGCCGGCACCCAGTCGTTCAGCCTGCTGGCCATTCCATTCTTCATGCTGGCCGGCGAGATCATGTCGGCGGGCGGTTTGTCGCAGCGCCTGATCCGGGTCGCCGACGTGATGGTGCGCCATCTGCCCGGCGGCATGGGCCATGTCACCGTAGTGTCGGCCTGCATCTTCTCGGCGATCTCCGGATCGGCACCGGCCACAACAGCCGCCATCGGTGCCATTCTTATCCCCGCGATGGTCGCGCGCGGTTACGACAAGGCGTTCGCCACCGCGCTGGCAGTCAGTGCGGGAGTGCTCGGACCGCTCATTCCGCCGTCGATCGCGGCGGTCATCTGGGGGGTCATTGCCGAGCAGTCGATTGCTCGGCTCTTCATGGCCGGAGTCGGACCTGGCCTGCTGCTGGCGCTGGGCCTGATGATGATCGCGTGGCTGCACGCGCTGCGTCACAACATTCCACGCGAGAAGCGCGCGACGTGGCCGCAGGTTCGTGCCGCGCTGCGCGAAGGCATCTGGGCCCTTGCTGCGCCCCTGATCGTGTTGGGCGGGATTTATGGCGGCGCGTTCACGCCTACCGAAGCGGCCATCGTGTCGTGCGTCTACAGCCTGCTGGTGGGCGTGTTCATCGAAAAGCGCCTCACCTGGCGGGCCATGCCAGAGGTCATCCTGCGGGCCATGCGCATCACCGCGGTGGTGATGTTCATCATCGCGGCGTCGTCCGGTTTCGGCTGGCTGGTGGCTCAGGAACAGCTGGCTCTGCGACTGGCTGGCTGGCTGTCGGAGAGCATCACCAAGCCCTGGATGATGCTGCTGCTGGTCAATGCTTTCCTGTTCGTCATCAGCGCGGTGATGGACGAGATCGCGGTGATGGTTATTCTCGGGCCTCTGCTGATCGCCCTGGCCCAGAAATTCGGCATCGACCCGATTCACTTCGGCTCGATCATCGTCACCAATGTTGCCATCGGCATGGCCGCGCCGCCGATCGGCTACTGCCTGTTCGTGGGCATGGCGATCTCGGGCCTGTCGCTGGGGGCGGTGTCGCGTGCGATCTGGCCGATGGTGCTGGTGATGCTGGTGGTGCTGATGCTGACCACATACGTGCCGGCGTTCTCGTTGTGGCTGCCGGGGCTGGTTTATCGGTGAGACGCGCGACGACGCGGCCGACATCGGTAAATGCACCTCCCGCGTCAATGCGCCTCCCGCGTCAATGCGCCTCCCGCGTCAATGCGGCGACGATCAAGGCCGCAACCGATAGAACAAGGCCGAGCGGGTCTGAGCCGATCAGCGGGGGCTGTGTGCTGCGGCCAGAAAGCTGCGCTCGAGCTGGGCAAACCAGCCAGCCTTGACCGCATCGGTGGCGAAGCTGGCCTCGAAGCTGTTGCGCATCAGCGTGTAGGCCTCGCGTGCGCCCAGTTGCGGCAGCGCTTCGAAGGCCGCGATGAAATTCGCGTTGAGGTAGCCGCCGAAATACGCCGGGTCGTCGCTGTTCAGCGTCACGCACAGCCCGGCCGCCAGCAGCGCGGGCAGGTTGTGATCGGCCATTGTGTCGAAGACGCACAGCTTCACGTTGGATAGCGGACAGACCGTCAGCGGCATGCGCGCGGCGGCCAGTCGGTGCACCAGCGCCGGGCTCTCGACGCAGCGTACGCCGTGATCGATGCGCTCGACGTGCAAGGCATCGAGCGCGCTTTCTATGTAGGCCGGTGGACCTTCCTCGCCGGCGTGCGCCACCCGGTGCAGGCCCAGCTCGGCGGCTCGGGCGAAGACGCGCGAAAATTTCTCGGGCGGGTGACCGCGTTCACTGCTGTCGAGCCCGACACCGATGAACTGGTGCCGGTAAGGCAGCGCCGCGTCGAGGGTGGTCAGCGCCTCATCTTCGCTGAGATGGCGCAGGAAACACAGGATCAGCGCAGCGCTGATGCCGAGCTCCGCATGGGCGCGCTGGCAGGCGTGCTGCAGTCCGCGAATGACGATGCCGATGTCGACGCCGCGTGCGGTGTGGGTCTGCGGGTCGAAGAAGATCTCGGCGTGCACCACGTTGTCTGCCACCGCCCGTTCCAGGTATGCCCAGGCCATGTCGAAGAAGTCTTGCTCCTTCCGAAGGACAGCGGCACCGGCGTAGTAGATATCTAGAAAGCTCTGCAGATCGGTGAACGCGTAGGCGGCACGCAGTGCGTCTACATTGGCGTAGGCGAGTGGCAGGCCATTGCGGTGCGCGAGCTTGAAGATCAGTTCGGGTTCGAGCGATCCTTCGATGTGGATGTGCAGTTCCGCCTTGGGCGCACGGCGCAGCAGGCCGGGCAGGCGGTCGCGGGGGATGGCGGCGAAGTCGATCATGGGCAGGCTCCTGTTTTCTGCATTGCCAAATCGCCGCAATGAATAAGTTCAATCATTTTGCGCCTTTGATCGACCCGGCACCTGCGCGTAGGCACACTGCCACCGTATGAACCTGCAACAGCTGCGCTATCTGCGCGAAACCGCGCTGCGCGGCCTCAATCTCACGCTCGCCGCCCAGGCTCTGCACACCTCGCAGCCGGGTCTGTCCAAAGCCATCCGCGAACTCGAGGAGGAGCTCGGCGTGCAGGTTTTCGTGCGCCAGGGCAAACGCCTCACCGCCATCACCGACGAGGGTCATCAGGTGCTCGCCATTGCCGAGCGGCTGCTCACCGAGGCCGAAAATCTGCGTTCGGTGGGCCGTGAGCTGCGTGGGCTCACCACCGGCGTGCTGCGGGTGGCGGCCACCCACACCCAGGCGCGCTATGTCCTGCCGCCGGCGGTGGTGCGTCTGCGCGAGGCTTTCCCCGGTGTCAGGCTGCTGCTGCGCCAGGGCACGCCGGCGCAGATCGTGGCGATGCTGCGCGCCGGCGAGGTCGACCTCGGGGTGGCCACCGAGATGCTGGGCAAGATCGAAGAACTCGAGAGCGAGGCCTTGTTCAGCTGGCATCACTGTGTGATTGCGCCGGCGGCGCACCCGGTGCACCTGTACGCGCGGCTCGACCTTGCGCAGCTGGCGGCGTTTCCGCTGGTTACCTACGACACCCAGTTCGCCGGTCGCAGCAGTGTCGACGCCGC
>JAYVOV010000637.1:0-3395 GCA_043757735.1 Burkholderiaceae bacterium | reverse complement strand
GGCGCGCAAGCAGATCTTTCCGGCGCTCTTCGCGCTGTGCCGGCGTGGCGCATTGAACGCGCCTGTGATCGGCGTGGCATCGTCGAAACTGAGCCCAGAACAATTCCGCGCCAGAGTCCTGGACAGCATCGGGCCAACGGCCCGCGCCGCAGACCCGCGCGCGCTCGAGGCGCTGCTCTCGCACTTGACCTACGTCAGTGGCGACTACAAGGACCCTGCCACATACGGTTTCATCAGGTCAGCGCTCGGCGCAGCGCGGCACCCCGCCCACTACCTGGCGATTCCGCCCGCGCTGTTCGCAACCGTCATACGCGGACTCGACGCTGCCGGACTCGCGCGTCAGGCCCGCGTCATTGTCGAAAAGCCATTCGGCCGCGATCTCGCTTCAGCACGGGAACTGAACCGCATCGCGCTGGCGGCGTTCCCGGATGGCGCTATTTTCCGGATCGATCATTTCCTCGGCAAAGAAGCCATCATGAATATCCTCTATTTCCGATTTGCCAACGCCTTCCTCGAACCGATCTGGAATCGCAAGCACGTCGCGAGCGTGCAGATCACGCTGGCCGAACAGTTTGGCGTTCAGGGCCGGGGAGCTTTCTACGAAAGCGCGGGCTGCCTGCGCGACGTGGTTCAGAACCACCTGTTTCAAATCGTCGCGCTACTTGCCATGGAACCCCCCGGCAGCCGGCACTTTTCGGCGGTCAATGCCGAGAAGCTCAAGGTATTCCAGGCCATCCGGCCTTTGCAGATCGACGATCTGGTGCGCGGCCAGTACAGGGGCTATCGCGAAGAGCCACAGGTGGCGGCCGATTCAGACGTGGAAACCTACTGCGCCCTGCGCCTGCGCATCGACTCGTGGCGCTGGGACGGTGTGCCCTGGATACTGCGCTCGGGAAAATGCCTTCCTGAGACAGCCTGCGAAGTGCTCGTGCGCCTGGAGCCACCGCCGCTGCGACTGTTCGAGGACGCCGTCACCGGTGGGTCTCAGGTCAACCATTTGCGCTTTCGCCTCTCGCCGCGCTCGCTGATCGCGCTGTCCGCGCGCATGAAGCGGCCGGGCTCCGCCTTCGTCGGCGACCAGCACGAACTGCTCTTCGCGAATGACGCTCCGCAGGCCCAGACGCCCTACGAACGGCTGCTCGCCGATGCAATGGCCGGCGATGCCTCACTGTTCACCCGCGAAGACGCGGTCGAGGCTGCGTGGGCCGTGGTGAAGCCGGTGCTCGCCGCGCCGCCAGCGGCCATTCGCTACCCGCAAGGCAGCTGGGGGCCGGCGCAGGCGGACCGCCTCATCGCGGCAGAGGGCGGATGGTGCAATCCATGAACCCGACCCATGAACTCCATGCCCTCGGCCAACGTCTGTGGCTCGACAACATCACCCGCGACTTGCTCGACAGTGGCACGCTCGCCCGCTATATCCGGGACTTCTCGATCACCGGTCTGACTTCCAACCCGACCATCTTCGAACACGCGATCACCAACGGCGATTCTTACGATGCCGGCATGCTCGCACTCGCGGCGGCAGGCCTGTCTGGCGAGGCTCTGCTCTTCCGTCTGGTCATCGAGGATATATCCCGCGCAGCCGATCTTTTCCTGCCGGTCTTCAACGCCAGCGCCGGCAACGATGGCTGGGTTTCATTGGAGGTGTCGCCCCTGCTCGCCGACAACACTGCGCATACCATCCAGGCAGCCAACCAGCTGCACGAGCAGGCGGCAAGACCAAACCTCTTCATCAAGATTCCGGGCAACGCCGCCGGCCTGCGCGCCGTCGAAGAAGTGATATTTGATGGCGTGCCGGTCAACGTCACCCTGCTGTTCTCGTGCAGCCAGTACCTGGCCGCCGCGCAGGCATACATGCGCGGCATCGAACGCCGCCAGGAGGCCGGCCTGTCGCCGGCGGTCGCCTCGGTCGCATCGCTGTTCGTCAGCCGATGGGATGTTGCGGCGCGCGAGCATCGCCCGGCAACGCTTCGCAACCGCCTGGGAATCGCGATCGCAATGCGCACCTACAAGGCCCACTGCGACCTGCTCGCCTCGGCCCGCTGGCAGCGGCTCGCCGCGGCCGGTGCTCGTCCGCAACGCCTGCTGTGGGCCAGCACTGCAACCAAAGACCCGGCTGCGCCAGACACGCTCTACGTGCAGGCGCTGGCGGCGCCGGGTACGATCAACACACTCACGGAAAAAACATTGCTGGCGCTTGCCGACCATGGCGAGACCGTGCGCGCAATGTCCGTCGATGCAGGAAGCGCCGAATCGATAACACAGGCGTTCAGGCGCGAAGGCCTGGACGAAGAAGCGCTGGCCAGTCGGCTCCAGCACGAGGGGGTTGAATCCTTCGCCGCCTCATGGCATGCCCTGCTGTCGCTGATCCGAGAGAAGAGTGAAGCCCGAACCGCAACTGGGTCGACGGCGCATACCTAAACTATGCCTACCAGGGCGGCTGAAACACCGCCCATGAGCTGGCCGAATCGATTCCGGCCCCTGCCGACTTCAGCGCCCCTGGAACTGGGGCTTGCGCTTCTCCATGAACGCGCGCCGCCTCTCCTTGTAGTCCTCGCTATCGAAGCATTGGTTGACCAGCGCTGTCACTTCGGCAGAACCGGAATCGATCGAATAACGTTCGAAGACCCGGATCGCCGCTTTGGCCACGTGCAGCGTCATTGGCGCGTTGCCCGCCACGCGGGCCGCGTACTCGCGGACCCAGGCTTCGAGTTCGGCTTCTTCAACCACATAATTGATCAGGCCGATCCGCAGCGCCTCGTCGGCATTGAGCGCGATCGCCAGTCCGCCACCAATGCAGAAGCCCTGGATCATCGCGATCAGCGGCTTGCTGGAGCCAGACATGCCTGCGCGTCCGCGGCTGGCAATCTCGCCGTAGGACTTCTTCTGTTCGGCACTGGCACGACGATCCTCGAACTCGGAGATGTCCGCACCCGCGGGTGACTTGAGATCCAGGCAAAGGGACAGCTTGTTGCGATGCAGGTTCTGTTCGTCGGGCCCCTGCCGACGCCCGGTGACTGAGCCGCGCTCGAGCGACGCTGGCGGCTCGATCCGGATCACCCGCGCGCCCCAGTCGGCAAGCAGGCGCACCGCCGTCGGGCCGGCACGCGCGATGGTCAAGTCCAGCACCGTAATGGCGGACAGCGGCAATTGGCGGTCGGGCGTCATGGGTCTCGTTCCAGTTGGGCTTGGCATCGGCGTTTGCGCAGGACGCGGGATGCTTGCGCTCTGTGCACTGCCGCGCCGACTTGACGGCTAAAGTGCGAGATCGACCGTATAGTCGAGCCGAATCGATTGTCCGGCGACGTCAAAGGCGCCCCGCCCTTCGTTGCCGCCATAGATCAAGAAGTGCGCGATCGCACCACTCGAACGGCTGCCCAGAAAATCGCCAATGC
>JAYVOV010000636.1:0-3397 GCA_043757735.1 Burkholderiaceae bacterium | reverse complement strand
GCCGCGGCCGCGAGCTGGGTTCCGCCGACGCCAAGACAGACGCGCAGATCGAAGACTTCATCCGCGGCCATGCGGACACGATCTACCACCCGGTGGGGTCATGCCGCATGGGCCCCGGCGAACACGATGTCGTCGATTCGCAGCTGCAGGTGCGTGGCGTGAGCGGGCTGCGGGTGATCGATGCCTCGATCATGCCACGCGTGGTCGGCGGCAACACGAACGCGCCGGTGATCATGATCGCCGAACGCGCGCTCGACTTCATTCGTGCCGGGCGCGCGCCATCGCACTGATGGAAGGCTACGACACCTTCATGGCGCAGGTGGCCGAGGTGTCGCTGGGCAACGGCGCGATCCGTGTGCACAAGGTGACGGTGGCGGCCGACATGGGCCGGCACGCACAGCGGGAGCCTTCGGGCGCCCATTTCCTGGTCCGACTCACGGTCGCTCAAAGCCCGTGCCGTTAGAATCGGTCATGCCGTCCGATCCAGGGCGGCCCGTCGATTGACGATCGCAACAACCCAAGGGACAGGAGAACAACTGATGAAAATTGATGCAAGCACCAGCGCAGTCGTTACCGGAGGCGCCTCAGGCCTGGGCAAAGCCACGGCGCAGGCCCTGGCCGCTGCGGGGGTCAAAGTTGCGATCTTTGACGTGAATGAAGCCAACGGCATGGCAGTTGCGCAATCCATCGGTGGCATTTTCTGCAAGGTCGACATCACCAGCGAAGAAAGCGCGGTCGACGGCTTCGCAAAAGCGCGCGCGGCTCAAGGGCAGGAGCGGATTCTGGTGCATTGCGCCATGACTTCGCGGCGCGGCAAGACCCTGGCCTGGGACAAGGAAGCCGGCAAGCTGAAACGCCTGTCGACCGCCGACTACGACTACGGCGTGCAGGGAACGCTGGTGGCCAGCTACCGGCTCGCTTCGTTGTCGGCCGAGGGCATGGCCACCCTGGAGCCGCTCGAAGATGGCGAGCGCGGCAGCATCATTCTCACCGCGTCGGTGGCGGCACAAGACGGCCAGATTGGCCAAGTGATCTACGCTTCGGCAAAAGCCGGCGTCAATGGTCTGGTCCTGCCGATGGCGCGTGACCTTTCAGACATCGGCATTCGGGTGAACTCGATCATGCCCGGCATCTTTGCCACGCCGCTGATGCTGGGGGCCAAGCAGAATGTGCTGGACAGCCTGAGCGCGTCGGTGCCGTTTCCGAAGCGCCTGGGCAAGCCGGAGGAGTTCGCCAGTCTCGCCATGGAGCTGGCACGCAACTCGTACTTCAACGGGCAGTGCATTCGGCTGGACGGTGCTATCCGGATGGCGCCGCGCTGAGCGCCCGCCTGAGCGCCGCACCGCACAGCGCCACTGCGGTATTGGCCTCTTCCAGCACCTTGCCCATGGTGATGAAGCCATGCACCTGGCGCTCGAAGCAGGCGTATTGCGAGCGGTTGCCCGATTCGCTCAGCCGGTCGGCATACAGCAGGCCTTCGTCGCGCAGGGGATCGAAGCCGGCGGTCAGCACCAGGGCCGGCGGCAGCCGGGTCAGGTCCGTGTGCAGCAGTGGCGAGGCGCGCCAGTCGAGCTTGTGCTCGACGTCAGTCAGGTAGTGCCGATAGAAATACGCGATGGTGTCGCTGGTCAGCAGGTAGCCCTGGCCGTTGTCGCGATGCGATGCGGTCTGGTTGCGAAAGTCGGTGCACGGATAGATGAGCAGTTGGAAGGTCAGCGGCAGATTGCCGGCGTCACGTGCGGCGATCGCCACCACCGCGGCCAGATTGCCGCCGGCGCTGTCGCCGCCCACCGCCAGGCGCGCCGGGTCGATGTGCAGCGATGCCGCCTGGCTGCTGACCCAGCGGGTGACGGCGAGGCAGTCGTCGACCGCGGCTGGGAACGGGTGTTCGGGGCCCATGCGGTAGTCGACTGAGATCACCGCGCAGTTGCCGGCATTGCTGAGCTCGCGGCAGAGAACGTCATGGGTGTCGAGGTCGCCGATCACGAAGCCACCGCCATGAAAGTACACCAAACCCGGCAGGACCGCGTCTGCACCAGCACCTGCCGGCCGATAGCTGCGGCAGGGAATGGGGCCTGCCGGGCCGGGCACAGCGAGGTCGCGCACTTCGCTCATGACGGGTGCGGCCGGCTGTGTGAAGAAGCGCCGTTCGCGATAGGCGGCACGCGCTTCCTGGGGGCTTACTTCATGAACCGCGGGCAGGCCACGTTGTTCGATCAGCTGCAGCAGGGCCTTCGCTTGTACGTCGAGCATGGGTCGTCCGGTCGGGTGTTGGTGTGGAATCGGGAGAATAGCGCCGACTGCTAACATCGGGCGCATTCAAACGTTCTGAAAAGGCATGCCATGTCCACGATCGCATTCATCGGCCTGGGCGCCATGGGCGGGCCGATGGCCCTCAACCTGCTGGCCGCCGGCCACGCGCTGCGGGTCTGGAATCGCAGCGTCGCCAAGACTGCCGCCGTGGGTGAAAAAGGCGCGGTCGTCTGTGCCAGTGTGGCTGAGGCTGTCCAGGGTGCGCAGTTCGTCGTGTCGATGGTCGCCGACGACAACGCCACGCGCGAGGTCATGCTGGGCGCAGCCGGTGTGGTAGCCAGTGCGGCGCCGGGCACCCTGATCGTCGACTGCAGCACCAACACGCCGGCCATGGCGCGTGAAGTGGCGGCGGCCGGCGCCCCGCGCGGCGTGGGCTATGTCGATGCGCCGGTGTCGGGCAGCCTGGCCCAGGCGCGCGGCCGCGAGCTGGTGTTCATGGTCGGCGGTTCAGCGGCCGACGTCGCGCGTGCCGAGCCCTTGTTTCAGGCGATGGGCCGATCACATCGGCACATGGGCGCCGTCGGCACCGGTGCGACCATCAAGCTGATCAACAACATGCTCTCGGGCACGGTCAACGCGGCCATTGCCGAGGCGCTGATGGTGGCCGAAGCGGCTGGCCTGGATCCGGAGTCGACCCAGTTCGTGCTGGGCGAAGGGGCGGCCGGCTCACGGTTGTTCAAGACCAAGATGCCGAAGATCTTCGGGCGCGATTTCTCGCCGCAGTTTCAGCTCTCGCTGATGGAAAAAGACCTTCGGTATTTTTTGTCGCTGGCGCAGGAACTCGATCGCCCCGCGCCGATTGCCGCACTGGTGCGCAGTCAGCTTCAGGGGGCACGCCGAGCCGACCTCGGCGCTCTCGATGTATCGGCGATCTTCCTGCATGTGTCTGGCGAAGGCGTCGCCAAACGCTGAGCAGGCTTCAGCCGGCCTTTTTTGCGGTGGCCCGTGCGGCGTTGAACGCCGCCATCTTGCGGGTCGGTTCACCGCTGCGGTAGGCGCCCGCGAAAGCGTCGATCCCGGCAATGATCGCTTCGCTGCGCGGCAGGTTCTCCCAGCTGCGCATCAGCCGTTTCTGGATGCGCAG
>JAYVOV010000635.1:0-3401 GCA_043757735.1 Burkholderiaceae bacterium | reverse complement strand
GTGACGTCGCACTGCTGCTGGCCAAAGAGGGCGCCAGTGTTGTCGTCAACGATCCCGGCGTCGGCCGTGGCGGTGAGCCCACCGAAGAACGCCCGGCTGACGATGTGGTTGCCGAGATCAAAGCCGCCGGCGGCAAGGCGATTGCAAACTACGACAGCGTCGCTGATTACCAGAAGGGGGGCCGGATGGTCGCGCAGTGTGTCGATGCCTTCGGCAAGATCGACATCCTGGTCAACGTCGCGGGCATGCTGCGCGAACGCATGATCTGGAACATGTCGGAAGACGACTTCGACGCAGTGATCAATGTGCACCTCAAAGGCCACTGGGTGATGTCCCACCATGCCATCAAATACATGCGTCGCGCGGGCTACGGCCGCATCATCAATTTTTCATCGGACGCCTTCAAGGGTTCAGTCGGTCAGTGCAATTACAGCGCCGCCAAGGCCGGCATCATCGGGCTCACCCGTTCGATTGCCAAGGAAACCGCCAAGTTCGGCATCACCTGCAATGCCATCTGCCCGGCGGCCGATACCCGGATGATGATGAACGACGCAGTGATCGCCAATCAGAAGCGCAAGCTCGACGCCGGTCTGCTCACACAAGACCAATACGACCGCTTCTTTGCCGGTCGTGGGCCCGAGCACATCGCCCCCGTGGTCGCCTACCTGGCAACCGAAGGTGCTGACGCTGTCAACGGCCACATCTTTCATGTGGAAAAGGGCCGTATCAACAGCTACTTCTACGGCGAAGACTTCAAGACCTTGACCAACGACGGCTCGCTTTTCACTGTTGATCAGCTGATCGAACTGATCCCTGCCACCGTGATGAATGGCGTCACGCCGGTGGTGCCGGCGGTGCGGATGCAAGATGCGGTCAAGTCGGAGGACGCCAGGAAGGTTGGTTGAGCACGGCGATCCCGGCTGCGGTTGACGCCGATGCCGCGGGCCGTAAGACGCTCCTCAACAGCGCGCTGGCGCCGGGTACGCTGATGCAGGGTGTTGCGGCTGGATTGTCAGCCTGCACCCGCCGCGGTGTCGTGCCGGCACTGCCCGATGGTGCGGCGGTCAGGCAGCTGGCGGGCACGCTCACGAAGGCACCGGCGTGAGCGAACTCGCTCGATCAACCCGCGCGGACTACACCATGACCGACAAGCTCATCATCGATTGCGATCCGGGCCATGACGACGCGATGGCCATTCTGTTCGCTGCGCATCACTTGAATCTGATCGGCATCACGACTGTGTTCGGCAATACCTCGCTGGCCAATGCCACGCGCAATGCACTGGGCATCTGCGCGCTCGGAGGCCTCGATGTGCCGGTGGCGGTCGGGATGAGCGAGGCCCTGGTCGCCAGGCCGGCGTCGGCGGCCGACCTGCACGGCAAGAGCGGGCTCGACGGCGCGGTTCTGCCAGCGGCTACTCGTTCGCCGATTGCCCAGCATGCGGTGCAGTTCATCATCGACCAGGCGCGTGTCGCACCGGGGCAACTGGTGCTGGCGCCCATCGGCCCGCTCACCAATGTTGCGGTCGCGCTCAAGACCGAACCGCGCCTCGCCGGCTGGCTCAAATGCATAACGCTGATGGGTGGCTCGACCACTGGCGGCAATGTCACCGCGCAGGCCGAGTTCAATATTTTCTGCGACCCCGAAGCGGCGGCGGTGGTTTTTGCGTCCGGCGTGCCGATTTTGATGGCAGGGCTGAACGTGACGCGCCAGGCCGGCATCGGCACGGCGCATATCGAGCGGCTGCGCCAGTCCGGCGGAAAGGTCGGCGAAATCTTTGCGGGGCTGCTGGGCTTTTACCTGCAGCGCTCGCAGGAAATCTTCAATTTGAAGACGGCGTCGATGCATGATCCCTGCGCGCTGCTGCCGCTGGTAGCGCCTGGCCTGATCACCCACCAGGCCACGCATGTGCATGTCGAACTGGCCAGTCCGCAATTGCGCGGCATGACTGCCTGCGACCTTCGCAACGTCAACCTGGCACGGGTGCTGACTGTCCACAAACCGCTGCCACCGAATGCGCAGGTGGCGATTGCGATCGACGGCGATGCCGCGGTTGATCTGGTGATCGACTCGCTGATCGCCTATGACCGTTGAACGTGTATCGAGCCCCCACTTAACCTCAACCCGGTACTTCCCATGAACATCAGCAGACTGATCGATCCCGAGATCGCCACTGTCCTGGCGACAATGCCCAAGATGAACGGTTTTTCATATGACGACCTTCCCGCCATGCGGCAGACGCGGCTCGACCAGGTGGCAGCCCTCAAGCTCTCTGACGCGGTTGAACGCACGGACTATCTGGTCGATGGCCGCGACGGCGCGCCCGCGGTCAAGATTCGCCTGCATCGGCCCAGGGGGGCCACCGGCGCGCTGCCTTGCCTCTACTTCATGCATGGTGGCGGGTATGTCATGGGTACCTATGCGATGGACGATCTTCGCTTCGACAAATGGTGTCCGCTGCTCAATTGCGTGGGTGTTTCTGTCGAGTACCGGTTAGCGCCTGAAACGGCCTATCCGGGCCCGCTCGAAGATTGTTACGCCGGCTTGGCCTGGATGCACCAGAACGCGCAGAAATTGGGCATCGATCCTGCGCGCATCGGTATCGGTGGCGCGTCCGCTGGCGGTGGCCTGGCAGCCGGGCTGGCTCTGCTGGCACGGGACCGTGGTGAACTGCCGATCGCATTTCAACTGCTGATCTACCCGATGATCGACGACCGCATCACGTCGCGCTCCAGCGCATGGGCGGTGCCGATCTGGTCGCCAGCCACCAACCGGCAGGGCTGGGCAGCGTACTTAGGCGGGCTGGCGGGTGGTGATGTGCCGATGTATGCCGCGGCCTCGCGGGCGAGCGAGCTCACAGGACTGCCGCCAGCGCAGATCGTGGTCGGCGCGCTCGATGGTTTTCTCGACGAAGATGTCGACTACGCGATGCGTCTCACCCACGCTGGGGTATCGACGGAATTGCATGTCTTTCCGGGCGCGCCGCATGGGTTCGACGGCATGATGCCGGGCACCGCGCTGGCGCGTCGGGCGCGCCAGGCGATGGAGCAGTGGCTTGCCCGCGTGATGTGAGTGGGTGAACTCGGCGTGCAGAGCAATCGCGTGAAGTTGCGACGCAGTTGCGGGCGCTACTCAGCAGCCACGCGCAGCGAGGGCAGTGGCGCGCGGGTGAGCTCGCTCATGTTTTCGCGCACATCGAAGACGCGCACTTCGAGCTCGCTCAGCGCGGTATTGGCCTTCATGCGGGCGACGATCGGGCCATCGACGTAGGCCTCGGCAGCAGCGCGATCGGCGAACAGATAGATGCCTCCTGAGCGCTGGGCGTCAGATGGGTCGTCCAGCCAGATTTTCCATTCCAAGCCTGGCAGCGAGACAAATGGGGCGGCGGTCTCGGCCGTGTA
>JAYVOV010000634.1:0-3406 GCA_043757735.1 Burkholderiaceae bacterium | reverse complement strand
TGAGAAAGAAGATCGCCTGCTGATCGGCAAACCGATCGAGGGGCGATCTTCCGGCAAGTGGCTGATCTCGCTGACCCGACGTCTGGTCCGGGCCGACGGGACCTTCGGTGGCGTGGTGTTCATGGCGGTGGACCCCCATTTTTTTGTGACCAACTATATCCAGACTGAGATAGGGCCGCACGCCTCCATGGCGCTGATCGGTCTCGATGGGATCACCCGTGCGCGCCGCAATGACGGCAAGGTCAGTTTCGGCGAAGACGTCAGCACGTCGCAGCTCTTCAAAGAAATCCCGAAGTCTGCCGTCGGCAGTTATGTCGGTGTGGCGGCCTCGGACGGTCGTTTGCGGGCCGTCAGTTACCAGGCGCTTCCCGATCACCCGCTGTTGGTGGTTGTGGCTTCGTCGGTGGACGACGTGTACGCCGCCCTGAGAACTGGCGAGTACTTTCGCTACGGTGCAGCCGCATTGGGCAGCCTGTTGACGCTAGCTCTGACGGGCATCGCGGCCGCGTTGGTGTCGCGGCACAGAGCGAGCATTCACGCGCTGCGCGGCAGCGAGCGCCGCTATCGGCGGCTGTTCCAGAACAACGCCGATGCCCTCTTGCCCGCCTCGCCAGAGGGCGTCATTTTGGCCGCCAATCCGGCGGCGTGCGAGCTCTTCGGCATGAGCGAGGCCCAGTTGCAGCAGATCAACCTGGCAGCACTGTACGAGCCATCAGATCCCCGTGCAGCCGCTGTGGAACGTGATCGGCGCGCAGCAATCTCGTCGCTGGCACAGGTGACAATGGTCCGAGCTGACGGCAGCCGCTTCGAGGCCGAGGTCAGGCTGAAGAGCGACACCGATACCGATGGCGGCGCCGATCAAGCCTCGGGCATCATTGTTCGGGACATCTCTGCCGGGGTGCAGGCGCAAGCCGCTCTGCGGCTCAGCGACGCTGCTCTGAAGGCGGTCTCCCAGGGCGTTGTGATCACCGATGCGCAGGATCGCATCCTTGAGGTCAACGGCGCATTCGAAGCCATGACCGGGTTCAAAGCGGCGGAGGTGAAAGGGCGCGAATCAGGCTTTCTGGTCGGGCCGCTGACCGATGCGCGAACGGTTGCACGACTGCGGCAGGCCCGGCTTGACGCCCGTGGCATGTCGGGCGAAGTCATCAACTATCGCAAGGATGGCAGCACCTTCTGGAACGAAGTGACGCTTTCACCGATCCAGGATGATCGGGGCCAGTTGAGCCACTTCGTCGCGGTCTGCCGCGACATCACCGAACGAAAATTCGGCGAGGCGGAAAGGAGCCGTCTGGCCGAGGAGGTCGATCGCAACCGCCTGCAGTTGGAAGAACGGGTTCTCGAGCGCACCAAAGAACTCGCGGCGGCGCGCCAGCAGGCCGATGCCGCCAACCTGGCCAAGAGCCGTTTCCTGGCCAATATGAGTCATGAAATCCGCACCCCCATGAATGCAATTCTCGGCTTGAACGCGATGATGCGTCGCAGCGGGGCCATCATGCCGAAGCAGCTGGAACAGCTGGGCAAGATCGAGGGCGCCGGACAACACCTGATGTCGATCATCAACGACATTCTCGACCTGTCAAAGATCGAAGCGGGCCAGGTCCATCTGGAAAGCACTGACTTTCTGTTGTCGGAGGTCCTGGACGGCGTCGCCTCCTTCGTCTCCGAGACTGCCCGCAGAAAGGGCTTGTCGTTCACGGCAGAGGTGGGTGACGTTCCGAGTTCGCTGCATGGTGACTCGACACGCCTTCGACAGGCCTTGCTCAACTACGCCGGCAACGCAGTCAAGTTCACCGAACAAGGGGGAGTGAGGCTCTATGCGAAGCTGCTGGCCGAGCACGACGGCGATCTGCTGGTCCGTTTCAGCTTCGAAGACACCGGACCGGGGATCGCGGCCGATCAGGTCGAGCGCCTCTTCAATGCGTTCGAACAGGCAGATGCCTCGACCACCCGCAGGTTTGGCGGCACTGGGCTCGGGCTGGCAATCAACCAGCGTCTGGCGCAGCTGATGGGCGGCGAAGTGGGCGTTGACAGCACGCCAGGCAAGGGCAGTTGTTTCTGGTTCACTGCGCGCCTGCGGCGTGGCGATGCTTTGTCGGCGGGCGGGCAGATGGCCAGCGTCGGCAAGGCCGATGCCGCCATTGACGAGCATCGGCTGCGCCAGAGTCACGAGGGGGCGATGGTGCTGGTAGCAGAGGACAATGAAATCAACCGCATTGTCGTGCAGGCAATGCTCGAGGCGGTGGGCCTGCGGGTAGACCTTGCGATCGATGGCCGAGACGCGTTCGAGCGAGCCTCGCACTTGCGCTATGACCTGATTCTGATGGATATGCAGATGCCCAATATGGACGGCCTGGAGGCAACCCGTGCGATACGTACCCTGCCCGGATGGAGCGAGCGCCCTATCCTGGCGCTGACCGCGAATGTTTTCGCGGACGACCGTCGCGCCTGCGAGGCGGCTGGGATGAACGACTTCCTGACCAAGCCGGTCAGCGTGCATCAGCTGCACTCGGCGCTGCTGAAGTGGTTGCCGCAAGCGCAAGCAAAAGGGGTCAGCACCCGCTAAGGCGCTGACCCCTGCTATTTTCTGGTGCCGGAGAGAGGAGTCGAACCCCCGACCTTCGCATTACGAATGCGCTGCTCTACCAACTGAGCTACACCGGCAAACTGTTTCAAGCCGAGGATTTTACCACAGCAGAAAACGCATCCGCCAAAGTGTGATCGACGGTCGGAAAACACAGGCGAACGCGAAGTTCCTGTTTGAGTCGCCGATTGGCGAGCCGTCGCGACTCGCGCATGAACGAGAGCATGGCGGGCGACACGCGTGCGGCCAGCTCGTGGGCGGGCAGGCGCGGCGGCCGCGGCAGGCCGGCCGCGTCAGCAACCCGGTCGAAGTAGTCGCCCATCTTCAAGTCGGTATCGTCGACCGCATGCACGACCCGACCGGGGCGCCCGCGCCAGAGTGCCGCGATGCAGATCCGGGCCAGGTCGTCGGCATGAATGTGATTGGTGTACACGTCCTGGTCGGCGCGCAGCGCGGGCAGTCCCGAGCGCAGCCGGTCCAGCGGCAGGCGGTCGTGGCCGTAGATGCCCGGCACGCGCAAGATGGCGGTCCGCGCCCGCCCGCTGCGGCTGGCCTGGCGCCACAGGTGCTCGGCCGACACGCGCCGCAGCGCACGGTCGCTGGCTGGCGCAACGGTGCGGGTCTCGTCGAAAAACGCGCCGCCCGCGTCGCCATAAACACCAGTGGTGCTGACGTATACCCAGCGCGGAGGGGCAGGGGCATGGGCGCTGAGGGGACCGCCCTGGCCGCTCGAGGCAGCGCGCCCAGGCAACGCAGCGCGCCCGGTCAATGCGCTGCGCCGTTGCAGCCGTCCGTTCGCGCCCTTCAGGGCGGCGATCAGGC
>JAYVOV010000633.1:0-3425 GCA_043757735.1 Burkholderiaceae bacterium | reverse complement strand
CAGCGGATCAACCAGCATCCGGCCAGCAAGGTGCAAGAGCTGACGCCGAGGAACTGGGTGCAGCGCTTCGGCGATAACCCGCTGAGATCAGATCTGGCTGGCTGTCAATAGACGCCGCGGATCGAACGCTTACCGTGCGCCGCGTGCGTCGTAGAGCCAGATGACGGTCTCGACCGCTTCGCGCTGCGCGAAGTAGTAGCGGAATTGGTTCTGCGTCCCGTCGGCCTGCTCGCTGGTGTGTGCGGTTTCAAACCACCACGTCAGCAGGGCTCGCGACGTGGCCGACGCACCGGCGTAGCCGGCATCGCGCCAGGCCTTGACCTCTTCGCGCACCTTGGCAACGAGCGGCGGCAGCAGCTTGTCATAGGCCGTGCTGCGCAACTCTTCCGCCGCCGGGAACCAGCGCAGTTCGGGTGGTAGCACCTCATAAGGTGAGCGGGGAAAATTTTGATGTAGTGCCATAAAGCGGAATTCCTGTTCTTATCGTTCGGCCTGCGGCCTGCATTTGCTTATCACGCTGCCGCCGGTGCTGTCACGCCGGCAGCAGCTGCCGGTTTGTGCAGCGCGGTGCCAAAGTGACTGGCGCGTCGGTGCTGAGCGATTGCCCATGTGCCTAGACCATGCGCTTCAAGTCTTTCATCACCAGGAAGAGTTGGTGCGGGTCGGCTGGACTGGGGTCAAAGTCGAAGTGTTCATAGAAGCGCATGGCGTCGTCGTCCTTGGCGGTCACGAAGAGGGCGCGGATACCAGCGATGTCGGCCGCTGCCGCCGTGCGCCGTAGCGCGTCCTTGAGCAGGCCTTTGCCGATGCCGCTGCGCTGTTCGGATTGATCCACGGCCAGACGCGCCAGCACCATGACCGGGATCAGATGCCGCGCCAGCCCCTTGCTGACGCGGGGTGTCGCGGCCGCATGCTCGACGCCCCCCACCGCCAGGCTGTAGTAGCCGACGATCCGGGTGCCGCGCAGAGCCACATAGGTTTGGGCGCTGTTGGCCTGCTGGCTGGCCAGCGCGAACCGCTTCAGGAAGCGGTTCAGTTCCTCTTTGCCGCAATCAAAGCTGTCGGTGTCCTGGTCGAGGGCGAGCTTGGTGACCGGTGCCAGCGGGAGGAGCGGCGCGGCGCCGCTCAATCGAACGCACCCGGCTCACGCAGCAGCTTTTCCAGCCTGGGCTTCGGCTTGGGCGGCGCATCCAAGGCGGCGACGAACAGCTTCCACTGCTGGTCGTCGAAGGTAAACAGGCGTTGATTGGCGCGGAACTCGGCCGCCGCGGTCAGCGCTACGTCGAGCATGAATTCGGTGACGGTCTTGTTCTTGGCGGCGGCGGCGTCCTGCAGCACGCGCTTGACGCTCGGCGTGGTGCGGATGTCGATCCGCTCGGACTTGGCTTCGGGCTCCAGATTCAGCATGGCGATCCTCCTGCGCATGACGGCAAGATACACCATAGCATCCGGACGATGTCCGGACAATAACAATCTGCGCCGGGATGGATGCGATCCTTCGCGGTGCCGGCCTTCTGGCCGCGCGCGGCGGGCAGGTGCTCCGGTGTGGAGGCTTTCCTTTGGCGTCGCCCCCGACGGGCTGGGGATGCGCGCACTTTAGCCGTCGCCGCTTCCTGTCAATGACGCTGTCTTGGCTCCCCCTACGGTCTACCCCCAAGAAGCTATGACAGGGCGCTTGGCGACGGATGCCGTGCCTTTCGCGTCCCCGCCGTGGGGGCAACCAACCGAAAGGAAAACATCATGTCCAAACCAGCGCACCGCGCCTACCTCGTCGAGACGCTGCCGGAAGGCAGTGACCGCAAGCCCCGCTGGATCGAAGTCGGCGTCATCTGGCCGCACAAGCAGGGCCAGGGCTTCGACCTGGTGATCCCGGCCGGCATGGCCATTTCGGGTCGCATCGTTTGCATCCCGCCGAAGGACGAGGCCACTACGCAGGAGTAGTCCTGCCGCCGGCGCTGGCTCAGGCCGGTGCCGGCTTCCGCTTTTCGCGTGCGCATGAAGCGCGGCTCTATCCAGTTGCCATCACCTGGGCACGGGCTTCTTCACGCAGTGCCTGCCAGTCGGCGGCGGTCATCGTGGTCTCGGAGCCGTTCAGCCCGTCCAGCAGCTTTGCCTCGACCACGGCCAGTGCCTGCGCCTGGTCAAACGTACCCTCGGCCCTGACGAGGCTCGATCCGCTGTGGTGCTGGGGCATGACGCGGCCTAGGCGGGCTGCGCGTGCAGATGAATGGTGTCGCCCTTGGTGGAGGCTTTGCCGTGGCTCCGCACGACGATGTCCACATCGCAGCCGAGTTTGGTCAGCATCCGCATGAGCCGTTCGACCGACACGTCGCGGAATTGCCCGCGCAGCAACCGGGACACGTCGGGCTGGCTGAGCCCCATGCGTTCGGCGGCTTCGACTTGCGTCAGCTTGCTGTCACCAATGATGTCCTGGATGCGGCTCACGAGCCGCGAGGCCGACAAGCCGGGCTGTAACGGTACCGTCATCTTCTGCCGACATGATCGTTGCCTCAACAACCGGGAACATCATCCATGCGAAATCGCGCCCTGTCGCTCCTTCTCGTCGCCGCCTCCATGCTTGCCGGATGCGGCGGCGGCGGTTCCGACCCCAAGTCCACGCTCGCCGTCATCGGCGACATGCCGTACGGAGCCTCGCCGACCGACCGGGCTCAGTTCCTGGCCAACCCGGCCTTTATCAACGCGATCAACCTCGACGCCGATGTGTCCCTGGTATTGCACGTCGGTGACATCCACTCTGGCAAGGAATATTGCACCCAGAGCTATGACCAAGCCGTGTTCGACCAGTGGAAATCGTTCAGAACACCGGTGGTCTATAGCCCCGGCGACAACGAATGGGCGGACTGCCACAAGATCAAGGAGGGCGGCGGCAGCTACAACGCGGCCACCGGCAAGATCGATTTCGCTCTCGACGCGAGCGGCGCGCAGATCGACCACGCCGGCGGCGACCCGGTCGCCAACCTGCAGCTGGTGCGCTCGATCTATTTCAACGCGCCGGGCCAGGCGATCGGCGGCGGCCCAACGCCGCTGGCCGTGCATTCGCAGGCCCTGGAGTTCGACCCCGCCTTTGCGGCCGACAAGGCCTACGTGGAGAACGTCTGGTACGAACGGTCCGGCGTGCTGTTCGTGACGCTGAACGTTCCGGGCGGTTCGAACAACGACACCGACCCCTGGTACGGCGCGCCTGCGATGAGCGCGGCGCAGGCCGCGGAGGTTGCGAGCCGCACCGAGGCTGATAAGCGCTGGCTCGACGTTGCCTTCAAGCGTGCCATCTCCAACAGCGACCGGGCCGTGGTGATCCAGCTACAGGCCGACATGTGGGACCTGGACGGCGCCGCGCCGGCCCACGTCACGCAGTACAAGCAGTTCATCGACGCCATCGCGTCGAACGCCAAGGCGTTCGGCAA
>JAYVOV010000632.1:0-3427 GCA_043757735.1 Burkholderiaceae bacterium | reverse complement strand
TGGAGATGAACCTGGCGCCGAACAAACCCGAACCGGGCCGGCTGATCCTGTACTGGCGCCTGGTGCGCCTGCACCGTCCGATCGGCGTGCTGCTGCTCCTGTGGCCGACCCTCTGGGCGCTGCTGATTGCGGCGCACGGCGAGCCCGCGCCCTACGATCTGTTCGCCTTCATGCTGGGCACGGTGCTGATGCGCTCGGCGGGTTGTGCGATCAACGACTGGGCCGACCGCGACTTCGATCGCCATGTCGAGCGCACCCGCGACCGGCCGCTGACCGCCGGGCTGATCAAACCCTGGGAGGCGCTGGCTGTTTTCGCCGGCCTGTCGCTGGTTTCTTTCACGCTCATTTTGCCCTTCAATCGGCTGACCTGGTTGCTGGCCCTGGTGGCCGCTTTTCTGGCGGCGAGTTATCCCTTCACCAAACGATTTCTGGCGCTGCCGCAGGCGTATCTGGGCATCGCGTTCGGGTTCGGCATTCCGATGGCATTCGCTGCCGTGCAAGACAGGCTGCCCGAGACAGCCTGGATCCTGCTGGCAGCGAACATCTTCTGGGCACTCGCCTACGACACCGAATATGCAATGGTCGACCGCGAAGACGATCTTCGGATCGGCATACGCACCGCTGCCATCACCTTCGGGCGATTCGATGTCCCTGCCATCATGTCGAGCTATGCCGCCACGCTGGCACTGCTCGCGCTGGTCGGCTGGCTGGAGGAACTCGGCCTGTTCTATTACGCAGGGCTGGCCGCGGCAGCGGGCATTGCGGTCTATCACTTCACGCTGATCCGCACGCGCGAGCGCGAAGGCTGCTTTCGCGCGTTCAATCACAACAACTGGTTCGGTGCGGCGGTCTGCGCGGGCCTGGCACTGGAGTACTGGATACCGTGAACCAGGGCGTGCTTTGTTTTCTCTTCGCGTGCATTTTCTGGGGCGCAAACCTGCCTTTGACGGCGCGTCTGTTCACTGCGTTCGACCCCTTTTTCATGGCGCCGGTGCGGGTCAGCCTGGCCGTGCTCGTGCTGGCGCTCGTCTGGCGCTTGCAGCGCGAGCGCGATCGCTCTGCGCTCGGACTGACGCCAGGGCGGTTCGCGCTGATGTCGGGCGCGATGGCGGCGTTTTTCATCTTGTACAACCTGGGCCTGAAGTTCACCCATCCCATCACCGCCGCGGCCATCATCGCCGGCTCGCCGGTTTATGCGGCGCTGACCATGCGGGTGGCCACGGGCGCCAGGCTGGAGAGGGGCTTCGTGGGTGCGGCGCTGCTCACGCTGATCGGCGCCGGTATCGCCATCTATGGCCGCGCAGCCGACAGCGGGCAGGGTCTATGGCTGCAGGGGGGCGAACCACTTCTGGTGCTGGCACTGATGTCCTGGATCATGTATTCGATCTTCGCGCAGCGCTACTTTGCGCCCGAGGTCTCGCAGTTGCGGCGGACACTGGTTGCGATCATCGGCACCTTGCCCTGGCTGTTCGGCTGCTGGCTGCTGGCCTGGGGAACCGGCCTGACCGGACCGCCGCTGCTGGTCGTCGACGGTTATTCGGTGCTGTGGCTGGTGGTCACAGCCGTGTTTTCGACCGCGTTGAGCGGCGTGGCCTGGAACATTGGCGTCAACCGCATCGGTCTGGCGGCCGGCTCGCTCTGGCAGAACACCGTGCCAGTGTTCGGCGTGCTGATCGCGATGCTATTTAGCATCTGGCCGACGCGAGAGCAGCTGCTGGGCGGCGTGGTGGTGATGTCCGGTGTGGCCTACCTGCAATGGCAGAAAAGCCGCGTAACGCGCGCGGCGGTTGCCGGGGCCTGACCACCGAATCTCAAGGCTGCGGGTCGCGCCCGAATTCGTCGGCGAGTTCCACCGAACGGCGGCAGGCGGCCGCTACCGCGTCGCCGATGTGCGCGGCGAGGGCACGCTCATTCATGACCTGCAGGGCGGCGGCTGTGGTGCCGCCCTTGGAGGTCACTCGTTCGCGCAGGATCGACAATGGATCGGGCGAGTTCGAGGCCAGCGCCGCGGCACCGCGAAACGTTGCCAGCGTCAGCTGGCGTGCTGCGGCGTCGTCGAATCCCAACTGAACCGCCGCCGCGTGAACCGATTCCATGAAATAGAACACATAGGCTGGTCCACTGCCGCTGACCGCGGTCACCGCATCCAGCATGGCTTCTTCGCCGACCCACAAGGATTCACCGACTGCGCTGACGATCTGCTGCGCGAGTGCCCGGTCCTGGTTCGAGACACCCGGCCCCGCCCACAGGCCGGTAATGCCGGCGCCGATCAGCGCTGGCGTGTTGGGCATGGTCCGCACTACCCGGGGATGCTCGCCCAGCCAGCGCGACAGATCGGTGGCGCGGATCCCGGCGGCAACGCTGATCACCAGGGCCTGCCTGGCATGTGCTGCCAAAGGCACCAGGGCCTCGCGCATCTGCTGCGGTTTGACCGCCAGTATCAGGACATCGCATGGCGGGCTGTCTGCATCTGGCGCGATGGCGGCGTTCACGCCGAAATCGCGCGCCAGGCGCTCGCGCTGTTCAGGCGCGGGGTCGAATACGGTGATGGTCGGCAAAGTGGCCGAGGCGGGCGTCGAGCCCTCTTTGGCGGTGCGTCCCAGCAGTCCGCCGATCAGGGCGCTGGCCATGTTGCCGCCGCCCACGAAGCTGATGTTCAAGGTTCTCTCCTGAGGAATTGCCGGGGCCGCAGGCCGCAGGCCAGCAGCACCAGCAGGTAAAGCGCGGCAGCTGCACCGACGAGGCCCAGCACGAATGCAGCGCGCAGCACCGGTTGTGCACCCATCGCGATCCAATCGACGCGAGGCGCGACTGCTGCCAGCAAGCTGGCCATTGCGCCGCCCGCGAGCGCTACCTTTGCACCCAGCCGCCACCAGCCTGGGCTGGGATGCCAGATCCGGGCGCGCACGAGGCCGGCGAGCAGCAGCGCGGCGTTCAGCAAGGCCGCCAGCGAGGTGGCCACGGCCAGTCCGGCGTGGGCCAGCCAGGGCACCATGACGAGGTTGATCAGCTGGGTGACGGCCAGGGTCAGCAATGCGATGCGCACCGGTGTGCGGACGTTCTGGCGGGCGAAGAACCCGGGGGCCAGCACCTTGACCGCGATCAGGCCGGGCAAACCGATCGCGTAGGCCTGGATCACCAGTGCGGTCATGTGAACATCGAGCGCCCGAAATCGGCCGTAATGAAAGATCAGTGCGGTCAGCGGCTCGGCCATCAGCGCCATGCCCAGTGCGCAGGGCACTGCCATCAGCAGCGCCAGCCGCAAGCCCCAATCGAGCAGTTCGCGGTAACGGACCTGGTCCTTCAGACTGCTGGCCTGCGAGAGGCTGGGCAGCAGCACCGTGCCCAGCGCCACGCCGAGCAGGGCGGTCGGGAACTCCATCAGGCGGTCGCCGAAGCTGATCCAGGACACGCTGCCGGGCGCCAG
>JAYVOV010000631.1:0-3437 GCA_043757735.1 Burkholderiaceae bacterium | reverse complement strand
TCGGCCCAGCCGACACACTGCACGTCGATCAGCTCGGTTCCGCGCAACAATGCCCAGGACGCACCGGGGATCAATTCTTTGTCGACGAAACTTTGCATTGCGGCGCGAACACCGGAAAAATCGAGCCCGTTGGGTGTGGCATTTGAGCTGTTCATGAATGCTCCATGAGAGTGGACTGAGACCAGTCCTCATCTGTTGACGGTGGACTTGCATGGGCGCCATGGCGCTGCTCCGAAGTGGTGGCGTGGCGGTGTTGGCTCGCCGTACAGCGAGCAACGATGATAGCGCTCAGCCTTGGCTCTGGCTCAGACATCGGGCCTCCCAATGCGCCGGCGCGCCTCTTTTGGCAGCAAGATCAATTGCTGCTCGCGCGCCGGTCTGTCCAGCAAAGCCAGCGGGGTCTGAGACTGACTGCCCGTCACCAGAAACAGCCTCTGGTCCCCGGCAAGATCGGTGAATATGCATTTGCAATACTGTGGTTATATAATTGCATGTGACGAAACAGAGGGCTGAAACAGAGGGCTGATCATGGCAACGCAAAAAATCGGCATCAAAACCCAATCGATCAACCCTCGGGCGACTGTACTGAGCAAGGCGTTGATGCGCTCGGCCGCGTACCTGGGCTTGAACGGCGCGCAACTGGCCGCCGCGATCGGCGTCAGCGAGTCGAGCGTGTCTCGCCTGGTCAATGGCAGCAGGGCGCTGGAGCTGGGGACCAAAGAGGCCGAACTCGCCGCGCTCCTGATCCGGTGCTTCCGCTCGCTCGACGCGCTGGTGGGCGGCGACGACGCTCAGCGCCGAGCCTGGATGGCCACGCACAACCGCGCGCTCAATGGCGTGCCGCGTGACCTCACCGCGTCGGCGCAGGGGCTGGTGAACACACTGGCTTATCTCGATCGGATGCGGGCGCCCCTGTGACGGCCAGCCCGGTCGCTTGGCGACCCGCCTGGCTCGCGAAGCTTTCCGCCAAGACCTCGCCGTTGTGGCGCGGTGTGGAGGCCCAGCATCAGGTGGCCACCATGAAGCTCGTCGATACCCTGGCCGAACAGAGCCTGCTGGAGGAGTTGCTCGAGCAGAGCAAGCCGCCGCTGCCGGTGCAGACCGCGGGCACGCACTACCTGCTGTCGACGCCGTTTCGGTACGTCAGCAATTGGCCTTCGCGCTTTCGTGTGGCGGGCGAGGCCGGCATCTGGTACGGCGCCGAAAGTCTGGCAACCGCCTGCGCCGAGGTTGGCTATTGGCGGTGGCGCTTCGCGATGGACAGCGACGCGCTGCGAACTCAGGCGGTGCTGAGTGAACACACGTTTTTCGAGGCGAAGATCGCTGGTCGGGTGGTCGATCTCACCGCACGGCCCTGGTCCCGATTCGAGCCGTCGTGGATGGATCCCGACAACTACGCCGCCTGCCACGCGCTGGCGCGGGCCGCGCGCGAAGCCAATGCCGACTGGATCCGCTATTGCTCGGTGCTTGACCCCAAGCACGGCGCCTGCGGGGCCGTGCTGGTGGTTCAAGCGTTGATGCTCGCCGACCTCACCGGGCAGCAGACTTGGGTCTGCAAGGTCACCGCGACGGCAGTGCTGATGCGTCCGCTGGCCATTGCGTCAGCAGCGCAACCGCTGTCGTTTTCGTTCGCGTGAGCGGCTTTGCTCTGTCAAACTCAGGCAGCACCAACGAGGTATTTTCTGCCTCGGCAATTCGCTACCCCAAACCATCCCGGAGTCGTCATGCGCCTGCTGTCTTTGAAATGCACCGCCTTGCTGGCCCTGATGCTGGCCTTTGCCCAACCAGCCTCAGCCCAGGACTACCCCTCGCGCCAGATCAAGATCGTCTCCGGCAGCGCCGCCGGCGGGCCGACCGACTTCGTCGCGCGGGTCATCGGCGAGCGGCTGGCCACTGCCTTCAAAGTGCCGGTGATCGTCGAGAACAAACCCGGCGGCACCGGCGCGGTGGCGCTCGACATCGTCGCCAAATCGCCGCCCGATGGGTACACCCTGGTGGTCGGTTTCACCGCGGCCAACGTGATCTATCCGCTGCTCAACGACAAGCTCCCGTTCAATGCGCAAAAAGACTTCACGCCGATTGCGCGCGCCACCTACTCCGGCAATCTGTTCGTCGTGCACCCCTCGGTGCCGGTGACCAACATGAAAGAGTTCATCGCTTACGTGAAGGCGCAGCCCAAGCCGCCCAACTATGGTTCCTGGGGCAATGGTTCGGGCGGCCATCTGGCCGGCGAATACCTGAAGATGCTGACCGGCATCGACATGGCCCATGTGCCCTATCGGTCGACCACCGCGCTGGCCGTTGACATGGTCGGTGGTCACATGCTGCTGGGCACGCTCGACGCGGCCAACACCATTGCGCAATCGAAAGCGGGCAAGCTGCGCGCCATCGGCGTGACCGGCCCGACGCGGCTGCTGGGCCTGCCCGATGTGCCGACCATGCCCGAGCAGGGCATCGACTTCTCGATCGGTATCTTCACCGGCATTCTCGGGCCCGCCAACCTGCCCAAGGCGGTGGTCGACAAACTCAACGCCGAGATCGTGCGCATCCTCAATGACCCGGCCATCCGCGAAAAATTCATCAACGTGCTCGGCAGCCCCCCGATGCCGACGAGCGCTGCAGAATTCGACAAATCGATCCGCGACGAGGTCGAACTCTGGAAACGGGTGATTGCCCAGGGCAAGATCACGCTCTAGCGCCTGTCGGGGTTCAATCCGGCCCGGCCCGAACATTTTCAGCACGAGAGCCCACCCGCACCAGTCCCTCCCGCCACGAGGTCACCCCGCCGTGGATCTCCCCGATCGCGCCGATCGGTCACCAGGAACCGCCATGCCCGCCACCGCGCAATTCTCGCAACCGACCGACGGCGTCGGTCTCATCCTCATCGACAACGCACCCCGCAATTTCGGCACCAATGAGCTGGCGCTGCGGATCATCGATGCGCTGCAGTCAGCCGCCGAAGCCGCCTGCCGCGTGGTTGTCATTGCATCCGACAGGCCGGGCTATTTCATCGCCCATTGGTCGCTGCAGGGAATCATCGAAGCCCAGCGTGCGGGGCCGCCCAGGGCCAGCCTTCGGCCGCGCCAGTTGCGCGTGTTCGATTTCATCGAAACGTCGCCCATGATCGTGATCGCGGCCAACAACGGCCAGGCCTGGGGTGGCGGCGCCGAGTTGTCGTGGGGCTGTGATCTGCGGATTGCCGCCGAGTCCGCCACGTATGGCCAGCCGGAAGTGGCGCTGGGCATCATCCCCGGGGCTGGCGGCACCACCCGCCTGGCCCGCCTGATCGGCCCGACCAAATGCATGGAGATGATTCTCGATGGTCGCCCGATCAGCGCCCGCGAGGCGCTGGCCCTGGGCGCCATCAACAAGGTGGTGCCCGACGATCGGCTGCGCGAAGCGTCCCTCGCCTGGGCCGCCCACATCGCGCGCTGGCC